>JBGOZE010000008.1:0-26753 GCA_041479965.1 Candidatus Nanoarchaeia archaeon
TACCTGATGGTGCCTATGAACAAGGTTATCAATCCTCCCAGAAGGAATCCTGTGCCTATCCACTCATTGATAGGATTCTTCTCAGTCGGCAGTATCAGTCCTACAGCTATTGCTATCAGGGCCATCACAGAGGAGACGATGAAAACCACCAGCCTAAATTTCTCCTGGTCTTTCTCCAGGCTCACGTTGCAGTAATCACAATAAACCCTGGTCGGGCAAGAGCTTCCGTTGTATTCGTACTGGACCATTCCCCCCTTATCGCACTGGATAGGGGCAAGGGAAGTGCAGTTCTCAGGCTGGCCCATCTTCACAGGCTCTGACATGGCATAATATTGCTGGTTGCAGTAATCCTCGTACTTCGGAGAAGGATAGATCGCTTCTATCATGCTCTGAACAAAGATAGCGTAGAGTATGCCTATGAGAAATATCACCAGAATCTTCCTGACATCAGCCATAATCAAATAAGTTGATGCTTCATTATAAAAATGTATTTATTTATGCGTATTCGACGCCACAGCCCCGTTATGAACCGCAGAGTAAAACTGCCACCATTGCTGATGGCAG
Organism: Candidatus Nanoarchaeia archaeon; assembly: GCA_041479965.1. Classification (GTDB taxonomy): domain Archaea; phylum Nanobdellota; class Nanobdellia; order Woesearchaeales; family SM23-78; genus SM23-78. The sequence goes on from JBGOZE010000008.1 coordinate 565, forward strand.
TTGTCCTCCGAAGTCTAACGCCACAGCCCGGATTTGAACCGGGAATCCCTAACGGGACAAGCTCGCCGGAATGATTTTCCAGGCTTGCGCAGTACCGAGTTGTGCCACTGTGGCAAACTTGTTTTGATAATTTTGATATGTTTATAAAATTGTTGTTTGAGAATCAGATCTTCTTCGCAGGCTTGAGTATGCTCTCATCATTCTTCCTGTTCTTGTCAGAGCCTTTGAAGCTGAACAGTTGCGCAGGCCTATGGGCTCCTTCCATCTTGGTCTCTTTCAGTGGAGTGAGCACTCCTATCTCCTTGACTTTCTTCCTGAAATTCCTCTTGTCAAGCTTCTTTCCGAGGATTATCTCGTAAACTTTCTGAAGCTGGCTGAAAGTGAATTTCTCAGGCAGCAATTGGAAAGCAATGTCTGTGTACTCCACTTTGTTCCTTATCCTGTCAAGAGAATAGCTGAGTATCTGGTTGTGGTCAAAAGCAAGCTTAGGCACTTCGTCCACATCAAACCATCTGGCGTCAGCAGCATCAGTGGCTGCTTCGAGCTTGAGGTTCTCAGATGATATGAGAGCATAGTATCCTACTGTTATCACTCTTGTTCTTGGGTCTCTCTTAGGCTCTCCAAAAGTGTAGAGCTGCTCGAGATACACGTCCTTCAATCCAGTCTCTTCCATGAGCTCTCTCTTGGCAGCTTCTTCAAGTGGCTCGTTCATGCCTACGAATCCTCCTGGAATAGCCCACATGTCCTTGAAAGGCCAGGATTTCCTCTTGATGAGCAATACTTGCAACTCATGTCCTTTGATGGTGAAGATGATTATGTCTACAGTCACAGATGGCTTCTCATACTTGCCTGCATCATAGGTCTTCTTGCTTTCCTTGTAAGGCCTGAGATATTTGTAGTATTGCTCTATGAACTTGGAGTGGTCAAACGCCAACTGAGGCAGCTCTCCGTGGTAGAAGTCTTTTATCTGTGAGACATTGAATCCTGGCTTGAGCAGCTCCAGGAATTTTTTCTTCTCAACATGGAGTTGAAGGGCAAAAACAGTGGTGTTGCCTCCTCGGGAGTCTGTGCCAGAATCATAGGTCCTGACTTGGTGAAGCTCCACTTCCTTGTTAAGGTCGTTGAAGATGATGGTGTTGGGGAAGCTGGCGAAGTCTCCGCTGACATCAATTCCTAATCTTTGCTTGAGCACCCTGACGACTGCGTTCTGCAGGCTTTCAAAAGGCTCTTGCTTTCCTCCTGGCAGAGCCCAATAGCCCTGGTAAGGCTCGTGCTTTCTCTTGACGAGAATCAGGTCCTTGTTGTTCAGGTCGAAGATTATGTCTACAGAGTTCATCACATTCTCTTCATATGGCTGGAGAGATATTTTCTTTTTTTCCTGAGCCATGAGTTAGTGTATTGGATACAGCATATATAAATCTTTCATTATCTCTCATATTTCTCTGCCATGGCGCTCAGCAGGTTGAGCCCGCTGATGATTGAGTCTCTCTGCATACAGATATCGTCCCCGAACATGAAGGTCTTGTAGCCCATCCTTAGCAGGTTATCAACATCCCCGATGTCTGAGCATGAAGGCTCAAGAGTCTCTGACAGCGAGCCGAAAATCCTCGAGGCAACAATGGCATCAGAGTCCTTCCTGATTATCTTCTCAACAGCATCTATTATGTCGTGCGGCATCTTGACTTCCACGAACATGTCTCCTCTGGCAGCCATGAGCCTGGGCATGTCTTTCCACTCTTTCTCAACATATCCAAGACCTTTTTTTGACTCAATCTTTGCAATGATGTTGGCATCAGTGGCGTATGGGAGCAAAGCCTTAGCATCCTCTGAGCCCTCGACAAATGATAGCATGAAGTTCTTGACTCCTGCCTTGAGCCCAGCCTCAACATATCTCTTGTCAGTTTCTGTGAGGTAACCTTCAATTGTAAGTGAAGGGTGGATTATGTTTATGGCCTCTCCTGGCCCAACAACTCTTTTCGGTCCTTCTAGCATGATAAGCCTGTCACCATCCACCTTGAGCACTGTAGCTGCTTCTCTTCCGTCGCTAAAATAAGCCTTGACAGGAGTTTCGACCTTGATGCTGTGGCTCAGCCTGATCTCAGTGTACGGTGGAACCCAGTATTCCTTCACTCTGAGCTGCCTGCATTTGAGGTCAATCCAGAGATTCTTGTCTCCAGCATTCCTTGCCTCAGAGTTCAGCTTCCTTAGGAGTTCCTCAAGCGAGCCTTTGGTAGGCATCACTGTGTTAAGCCTCAACCCATTGACAATGGGATGCCTTGCGACCTCTTTGATGAAAGGCGCATAGGGCGGTATGGTGACAATGGCTTGTATCTTCATATTGCTTCACCTCCTTTGACTAGTTCATAGACTTCTTTTTTTTCAGGCACTTTCTTTCCATCCACATATAATCTGTCTTCTCTCCACCCTGTCAAGCCACAAGGAGCTGCATTTTGTGTTGCAGCTCTTGCAGAAAGATACCTTGCTACTACAGGATTTTCTGGAGTTGGCAGCTTTATCGCTGCTGCGAACAATCCGCAAGGATGCTTATAGCTTTTCACGATTTTTTCTAATGCGCTCATCGGGTCTGATGATTCTGTGAAGCCAGAATCTGTGTCAGAGAAAAAAGGGGCTGCGTTGCTATTAGTCATCCATTGGTAAACTTTCTTTTGACTTTTTTTCATCTGTTCACCTCCTAGTCTAATCTCTTGCTTTCTTTGCCGCTGCCTGCATCAAGAAGTTTTGATGCCCTGGTTATGGGCGCATTCGGGTCAACTGGCAGGTACCTGATGGATTTCATCACCAGCTTCACGTCAGTGTCGTCGTGCCTTGCTGATATGCTCTTGTGGAAGTCACCGAACTTGCCCCAATGCCTTGCGACAATGGCCATGCCGACATCCACTGCCCTTTCCATGCTCGGAAGCTCTATGACCCTCTGCTTTCCCAAAGCATCAGACCATTTATCTCTGACTTCCTTGGTGGTTGCTTCGTCATCTCCTCCTCCATAGGGCTTTTGCAGGTAGAACAGGTTGAACTTCTGCAGCAATGATTTCCATATCTTGTTGGAATCAATAGGTGATTCTGGCCTGTCTCCCATGTAATGCTCCACCTGGCTAGGATTGACCTCGTCATAGTATTGCTCGTCCCCAAATATGAGCAAGAAAGGGTTCTTTGCCTTTGGCAATTTGCAATGGTTGAGGATGTAGTAGCCAAATAATTCATAGGTCTCCTTTATCTGGCCTCCTCCTCTGCCTTCAGGATAAAGGGCTTTGATATGCTCTTCAAGGTCAACTCCTTTTCCAAAATTGTTTATCTGCAGCGGGTATGAATCGCAGTTGGCGTCTCCAATCGCTGCAAAGCAGACCTCCATGTCAGGCCTGTACTGCGAGAGCGTCTGGTAGAGCAAGGGAAGCCTGTCAAAGATTTCCCTAGGCCAACTTGCCATTGAGCCTGTCACATCAACTGCCACGATGAGCGGGTTCTCGCTCTCGCTCAATATTTCCTTGCTGCCTGTGTGCACCAGCTTGGAATTGGGCTTGCTCCCCATTGTATAATGCCTTCCTCCCTTTGATGCTGACGCTGATGCCAGCGAATCCAGGTATGCTTTTTTTGCAGAGTCATACTTGTATCCGCCTGGCTTTTTCCAATCACTTGTTCCTCCTCCCCAACTGTACATTTTACATCTGCCTCCAGAGCTATCGCTAGCTCCAATTTTTTTTCTATTCAATTCCGGCTCTTACCCGATATTTTCAAATCACTTAGGCATGCTTGTTTTTGAATAAGCTTCTGTGCGGCGCCTGCCAAAAACCTGCTGCCTGACATCTGAAAGCCTTTGCACTAAATTATCCTTTTCCCAACTAGGCCTTTCCATTGGGTCATATCTTAGCAGTGCATTGCAAAAGTCTTGTATCTGCGACGGAACATCATCTGGAATGGATTTGATGATAGGATTGCCGCCCAGAGCATAGAGCATGGTGATGCCTACGCCATAAAGGTCTGTCTCAGGGATTGGCGGCTTGCCTTCAAGCAGCTCTGGAGCTGCGAATGCCTCTGTGAATCCAATGGGCTTGCTTTTCCTGTTAGGGTTGGTGATGGCCAGCCCAAAATCAATGAGCTTGATGTCATGCTTCTTGGCTTCGACGATGAGATTGCCAGGCTTGATGTCGCCGTGGATCACGCCATTGTAATGGCAGTAATACACTGCCTCGAGCAGGCGCTCAGTTATCCAGCAAGTGTCCTCATAGTGCATCCTCGTGTTTTTTGGTATTATGTCCTGGAGGCTCATGCCGTCAATATAGTTCATCACCATCAATCCTCCGCCGTCCTTGGTCTTGAAAAAGTCCTTGACAGTCGGTATTGAGTGATGGTCATTCAGCTTCCAGAGAATCTTGGCTTCCTGCCTGAGCAGCTCAGTATACTCTTCTGTTGATATCTTGCACTGCTTTATGCAGGCTAGCTCCTCGAGCACTGTGTGCTCTGCCTGGTAAATCCTGGCAAATCCTCCTTCGCTAATCATTTTCAAAATCTTGTAGTTGCCTATGGTTGCCATTTTTATCCCTCCTTATCTCTCCTGAGCGTGCATTTTTTCATGCTCTGAACCTTCAGAAAGACTATATTCTTGGCTTGCAAGGCTCAGGGTTTCAAGCCCGTACTCTTGCCTGAACCTCTTGAGCAGGTTGTTGCTCTCAATATAGACTGAAACTGCTTTTGGCATATACAGCTTCCAATTGTCTCCACCTCTAGCCATCTCTATGCGCACAGTGGTTGCGCGCATCCTCAGCCATTTTTCTTTAGGGATGAGCTCGCTAGGATGGAGTATGTTGTAATGAGGGCTGAGCAAGTTTTGGACATAGGGATTGCTGGATACAAAAGCATCAAGATTGCCATATTGGCTAAATATTTCTTCAGCCCATCTCTTGCCATCCCTGTACTGCGTCATATGGCCGAAATCAGGTATGAACAGAAAAGAGTAATTAGAATTGTTCTCAGAGAGAAAAACATCAATCATGTGCTGGGATTCATGGGCTGTGAATGGGTTGCGCAGGTTGTACTTGTTAGAGCTTCCAATGCCTATCTTGACATGCTCAGATGACTGGCACAAGGCCTCAAGCATGGTCGCAGCTCCATTGTGCAACGGCTTGAACCTGCCGATCACTCCTAATGTGCTGTACTTTTTTGTCTTTGGCACGCTCATGGGTGATACACTCCTTTGTGTTTCAAGTATTTCCTTAATGTCTTGGCATGATCAAATACCATCTGGTCATGCTCAATCAAGCTGATTATCTCAGGGATAGAATATAGCTCTGCGCTCTTTGCATCATCTCCCGCTCTGAGCATTCCTTTTCCCTTGGCGATATAGGTGTTGCTGATCACATGGGCGCGAGGGTCCCTTTCTGGCTGGGAATGGACGCACAAGGGCTGCTCAGGATTCTGTATCATGACATCAAGACCAGTCTCCTCCTTGGCTTCCTTTATCGCGTTCTGCTCCAGGGTAAGGCCTATTTCAGCCATGCCTCCAGGCAAAGCTATTCCGTAAGGAGGATTTTTTCTAGTGATTAGAACTATGCCTTGTTTTTTTCCGTTATCATATTCGATGATTATGTCTGTGGCTGAGTAAGGGCGGCGTGGCTGCCAGGTTTTCTCTTGATATTCCTTGTATTTTTCATTGCTCATTATCATCAACTCCTTTTTTTCAATCATAATCCAAAGTCACCTCTGCCATTGGCGGGTGCAGGATTTCTGATTTCTTCTTCGCAACATAATTCCTGCATTGGATATCTTGCAAAAGCTCACTGGCTGTGCTGAACTTAGATTTGCCATAGATGCGCTCATAGTCCTGCATGTCCTTTTTTGCATATTCCATCACTTGGCGGTGTTTAGTCAATTGTTCCCATTTGAAGCCTTGCTCAATTCCTTCCAGGACTAACTCTACAGTCTCATAATTATATCCAAGATTCTTGAAGTCTGTCTGGCCGTGCTCAAGCCCAGCTGCTGGAACCCTGTTGATAATGTTCTCTGGCAGTCCGAGATAGCTTCCCATCTCCCGCACTAGGCGCTTGGAAAGACCAGCAATAGGGCTCATGTGGACTGCTCCGTCACCGAACAAGGTGTAATAGCCTACTCCGAAATCCTCGTCCTTGTTACCTGTGCCTATCACCAGCTTGCACTCAGATGCAGCTTTGGTCGACAAAATATTAGCCCTGATCCTTGACATCAAGTTACCTTTATGATACTTGCTTGCGACAGCCTCAGGATTGGTCTTGGCAAAAGCTTCAACCACAGGCTGGATGTCAATTATTTCATAATTTATTCCCAATAATTCTGCAACTCTAAGACCATCCTTGGTGTCTGAAGGGTCATTCACATTGGAGGGAAGTATGTAAGCCTTGACTTCCAATGGCTTGTCTGGGTTTGATTTGTTGTAGTTGTCAAAAGCTATCTTAGCAAGGGCGGCAGTCACAGAAGAATCAACTCCTCCTGATAATCCAATGACCACGCCAGTGTAATTGCACTGCTCGACTTCGCCTATGATGAAATCCTCGATTTCCTCAACCACCAGCTTAGGATTCATCTTAGCCAGCTTGATTCTGTCTTCCAATGATTTCACTCCCATTGTTTTCACCTCTCACCAGCTCATCTTGTTGGCTAGCACATCATCTGTTGTGATTAATTTTGCGCCAGCCTCGACCATCTCTTCCAATGCAGACTTGCCAGTCTCAGGAGTCACCGTAGCGATAGCGTCTTTCACGACGTAGCATCGGATTCCTCTCTTCTGCATTCCCAGCACTGCTGCCTTGACGCAGTAATCAGTTGCAACGCCGTAGACGACTGCTTCCTTGATATCAAGTGCGAGCATTAGTGCCGAAGCCATCGGGTTAGTGAATACATCATTATGTTGTTTCTCAAAGATGACATTGCCTCCAACAGATTTCCACTTTCCATTAACCTCCCTTGGTCGTGGCTTCACACATGCGACCGTCAATTCTAATTTTCCAGGGCTAGGATGATATGTTTCATTATTTTTAGAGATTTTATGCGGAATAGTTTCTGTTCCAAAACCCGTCCTTGTTTCATAATCTTTTAAATCATAATCTGTTTCTGGTATTAATTCCATACCATAATTCTTGTCCATGCAATGGTCTGGGAAGGGGCCGCCATTTCTTTTCAGTTCAGGGTCATTCTCAAAATGCCGGTCCTTACTTCCCCATATTGGGATGAACTCTTTCTTTGCATAATCCGTCAGCCTCTTCAGATTCGGCTTTGTCTCCTCTGCTCCTGGCACATATAGTGCTCCGTCCTTGTCCATGAAGTCGTGTTGTGTGTCTACGTCGTAGAATATCTTTAGTCCTGCCATCTTGCTTACCTCTTTATTTTCCTCCATTCTTTCTATTTCCATATTTTTCAGTGAGATCATCAATAAGCTTGTTCAACCCTTCTGAGATTTTCATCTCATAATGCTGCTTAACCCTGACTTCTTTAAGATGATCAGGAAGCTTTGCTACAGATTCCAGGGCATAGCTTCTTATCTCGTCAAGGCTTCTCCTTGCAGTCACTCTCTTGCCTTGCTTGACTACTTTCTCTAGCAATGGAGTTCCGTTTATGGGCTCGTATTCCAAGCCCAGGATGTCGTGAGAGTATTTTCCGTCAGGACCAGTCACCCTGTAAACCTGTTTTTTCCCAGGATAGGTCTTCTTGTCTTGTGATAATTTTATCTTTGCGCCGTCAGTGTCTTCAACTAATTTGTACACTCCAGGTATGGCCGCTACTGGCTTGGCTGTTATCATCTCTGTGCCCACGCCGTAGCCATCGATCTTGGCTCCTCCTTTAATCAGCTCTTCTATCTTGTACTCATTGAGGTCATTGCTTGCCACAATCTGGACATAATGAAGCCCTTGCTCGTCGAGAATCTGCCTAACTTTCTTGGACAGGTCGCATAAATCGCCTGAGTCCAGCCTTACTGCGCTGAGCTTGTCTCCTTGCTTTTCAAGCTCTTTTGCGACAATGGCTGCATTCCTCGCCCCTTGAAGAGTATCATAAGTGTCAATCAGAAGTGTTGCTTTGTTGGGAAAGGTCTTGACGTACGCCCTGAAAGCTTCTAGCTCTGTCGGGAAGCTCATCACGAAGCTGTGAGCTTGTGTTCCAAGGATTTTAATGCCATATTCCTTGCCTGCCTTGACATTGCTCGTGCCGATGGCTCCTCCGATGTAGCTTGCTCTTGCTCCTTTCATTGCTGCGCTCTCATCTTGCGCTCTTCTCAGGCCGTAATCAACCACTCTTGCTCCTTTTGCAGCATTGACCACTCTGTTGGCCTTGCTGGCTATCATGGTCTGGAAGTTTATCATGTTGAGCAGGGCTGATTCAACATACTGGGATTGGCTCCTCTTGGCAGTCACCCTTAGAACAGGCTGATTCTGGAAGATGGGCGTTCCTTCTTTCACAGCATAGGCTTCTCCTTCGAACTTGAAATTTTTGAGGGATTCGATGAATTCTGGCTTGAAGAATTCCTGTTTTCTCAAGTAGTCGATATCTTCTTCTTTGAACTGGATGTTAGTAAGATAGTCTATGGAGTCTTCAATGCCATTGGCAACATAATACCCCCAATCTTCAGGCAGTTTCCTGATGAAAAGGTCAAAGGTCGCGATGTCATCGCCTTTCTTGTTATCTAGATAAGAAGCCAGCATGGTGAGCTGGTAAAGGTCAGTGAGCATGGTCTTGTTCTCTTCCATTTTTCCTGCCTCCTTTAGTGTGTTTTTTACACTTTCTGTGCTTATTTTTTATCTGAAGTGCTTTAGTTAGTGTAAGTAATACACTATTAGTATTTAAATATTTCGGTATTGAAGTATATATTTGCCTTCTACGGATAGAATGAGCCTAATAGTTCCCTTTACCAGGGATGATGTTCCTTATGCCGCCCCGAGGATTAGGCACATCGTTTAAAAATCTGGGGATGATGTGCAGGTGGAAGTGGTCGATGGTCCTGCCAGCAGCCCTTCCCTCATTGAAGCCGATATTATATCCATCAGGTGGCGGGTGGATGAACGGGTGGTTAGCGATGAGCTCATACTGCTTGTCAGACATCAACCCCTCACGATGGACTTTCTTGTAGACTTCTGCTAAGTCAGTTTTCTGGATGATCTCAATAGCTTCCAGGGAAAGGTCAAAGATGGCCAAGACATCACTGCTCAGGAGTTCCTGGAAAGAAACCCTGTGCCATTTAGGGATGACTTCGCAATGGCCAGGACTTATGGGAAACATGTCCCAGCTCGCATAGGCAAAATCATTCTGAGCCAATACCAGGCTCTTCACATCCTTTCGCTTGCAGAAAAGGCAATCCTCAATCATGGGCGAAAGGAATCAGACGGTGTTTATAAGCTTTACTCGTGCTATGCAATATACTCTTCATGTCTAGGAGCCTTGGCTATTATCCTGCCAATAGCTGTTGGCCTGCTTGTCAAGATGTATTCAATAGCCAGGTACATTGAGAGGGTGGCCTGGATCATGTCTTTTTTCACCCTCTGCAAAGCCATGCCATTGGCTTCATTCAGTATCCATTCCCTGCGCTCCTCATCAGGCATCCTGTAAAGGCTGTACTGGCCAAAGGTGAAGAAAAACACAGCTGCTTCAAGGGCAGACTGGATTCCCTTTATTATTGGATGTTTTTTCACAGGAAAGCTTTCATGGTCTTGCATAGCTTCATCATGCACTCTCATGACTACCTTCCTGCCGATGTTGATCTTTTCCTGGGCAAGATCAAAGAGCTTCTCAGGCACAGGATAATCTGTCGGATAGATCTTGAGAAAGTCCATGCTCTTGGCCTTTTGAATCTTATAATATTCATTGAGATTGATTTTGAAGTTCTCATAATATTCCTTGATGCTGAGCATCTTGGTCTCAGGGTCAATAATCTTTTTCACCAAGCCCTCAATCTCCAGGTTACTCAGGCCGATGAAGAAATGGAAAGGAGAATCACCTTCATGCCTGAAGATGTCATCGATGCTTCCCTTGTCTTTGCGCTTCCACATGATGTTCTAGAAGTGGCTGGAGACTTTTAAATGTTTGCGAAGCTCTTGATATTCTGTTCTTTCCGCAATGTTTTTATATCCTCCTCAATTCCTGTCAAAATGGTGATATGATTATGCAAAGATACAGCGGATTCAGAGAGAACGGCTACAGGTTTGAAGTTCGAGTTCCAACAAAGATTTTCGACGATAAGGTTGCAGTCATCAGGGCATATCGAGGAAAAACTTGCGTTGGTGAAGAATATTTTGGGCTCAGGAAACTGCCTGAATGGAATGCTTCTGCTCAAGCCATAGTGCTTGGAAAGAGCGATGAGAAGACCCTGGAAAGAAAGACTAATGAGCTTCTGAAGCAGCTGCCTAATCTTTGGCAATAGGTTCGCTGAATTCTCTTTTTGGTCAGCCAGTTATCCCGAATCTCTTGTTCTTCGCACTCATCTTGATGAGATGATACAGGCTTTTCTCAAATGGAATCTTTCCGTGCCTTCTGCGGCTCTCAACAAAGCCGATGCGGGTCCGCTGGTATCTTGTCGGGAACTTCTGGAAGTTCTCCCAAGCTTCATCGTCTTTCTTGAAAGCCTTCATGATGTCAGGAGAAATCCTGAACTTCTCAGGGTGATCCTTGCTCAGGTCAAATGCGTGCGCAATAGCATCCAAGCCAGCCTTGGTCATCTTCTTCCTAGCAATCATCTCGCGCACCTTCTCCCTGTTAGCCTGCGAAAACTGGCTTCCTTTTCTTCTGGGAGTGAACCTTTGGGCATATTTCTCATCATCAATAGCCTTGGCAGTGCTATCAATCCAGCCGAAGCACAAGGCTTCTTCAACAGCGTCATTGTAAGGAATCCTAGGCTTGCCAGAAGCTTTCTTATAATAGATCAGCCAGATCTCTTTTTCTTTACTATGATTCTTAGAAAGCCAGGAGCGCCAATCTTTCCTGTTGATAACATAAAGTGTTTTTCCTAGCTTCATTTGGCTCGGATGATAATGAAGTTATATAAATCTTTTTTATTTTAAGAGAAAAAGAAAATCAAACATCAAAAATTAAGAATTCTTACACGTCAATCATTTCTATCTCGATTTGGAGTCCTTCAGGAATCGGGACTCTCATGACAAGCCTTAGTGCTCGCTCGTCAATGCCGAGGTCGATGAGTCTCTTGTGGATTCTCATCTCGAAATGGTCCCAGGTCGCTGTGCCGTTTCCGCACGGGCTCTTCCTGGTTGTCAGCTTGAGCTTCTTGGTGGGCAATGGTATGGGCCCTCTCATGACAACTCCGGTCTTCTCAGTTATGCCTTTGATGTAATCGCAGACTGAGTTGATCTTGCTTATGTCTGAGCTGGTTATTTTTATTCTGGCTTTCTGCATCTTGTAATCCTCATACCTTTCTTACCCCATGATAAAACTGCAGTTCATCATGCCCTTGGTGTCTGAAAAGCTTATCAACCTATTAAAGCAAAAATAAAAAATTTATTGCTTCTTGACTAGGTCGATGCACATTCCCGCAGCGACTGTCTGGCCTGAGTCCCTTACTGCGAACCTGGCTAGCTGAGGTATGTCTTTCTGTTTCTCTATTACCAATGGCTGAACTGGCCTGAGCTTGATGATAGCTGCGTCTCCGTTTTTCAAGAAGTCGGGCTTGTCCTGCAAGGTCTCTCCTGTTGCCGGGTTAATCTTCTTAGTAATCTCAATAATCTGGCATGCCACCTGTGCTGTGTGGATGTGGAACACTGGCGTGTAGCCGACAGTCACGACGCTTGGGTGGTTGAGCACCACTATTTGTGCTGTGAATTCAGTGGCGACAGTTGGAGGGTTGTCAGCATGGCCGACTACGTCTCCTCTGGCGATGTCTTTCTTGCCAAATCCTCTCACGCTGAACCCGACATTGTCTCCTGGGTAGGCCTCACTCATCTGCTCGTGGTGCATCTCTATTGATTTGACTTCTCCTGGAACTCCTTTTCCTTCTCTTCCAGGCATGGCTATGATCTTGTCTCCTACCTTCATTATTCCTGTCTCTACTCTTCCGACAGGCACTACTCCTATTCCTGTGATGTTATAGACATCTTGGATAGGCAGCCTTAATGGCAGGTTAGTTGGTTTCTCAGGCTCTTTCAACGTATTGATGGTCTCAAGAAGGGTTCCTCCCTTGTACCAGGGCATATTGGTTGATTTCTTGAATATGTTGTCTCCTGGGAAAGCTGCTCCTGCTACAAATGGTATCTGGTCTAGCTTGTAGCCTACTGTCTTCAATAGAGCAGTCACTTGTTCCTTGACCTCGTTGTATCTCTTCTCATCATACTTGGCCATGTCCATCTTGTTTATCAGGATTATGACCTGCTGCACTCCGAGTGTCCTTGCCAGGAAGATGTGCTCCTTAGTCTGGGCTTGGACTCCGTCTCCAGGGTTGGCTGACACGACAATGACTGCTGCGTCTGCCTGGCTGGTTCCAGTAATCATGTTCTTGATGAAGTCCTTGTGTCCTGGAGCGTCGATTATGGTGAAGTAGTACTTGTCTGTCTCGAATCTCTTGTGCGCAAGGTCGATGGTCACTCCTCTTTCTCTCTCTTCCTTCAGGTTGTCCATGACGAATGCGAACTCGAATCCTGCTTTACCAAGCTCCTGGGCTTTTTCCTTGAGCTTCTTCATGGTCTGCTCATCGACGTTTCCTGAGTCGTAGAGCAGCCTACCGACTGTTGTTGACTTTCCGTGGTCCACGTGTCCTATGAACACGAGGTTTATGTGTGGTTTTCCCTTAGCCATATCATTCCCTCCTTATAGTTTGATATATTATAACTTGTCTTGAGCTAAGTAATACTCAATTCCCTCTTTTCTTAAAGGGTTAATCTGTCAAAGAATAAGGCTTTTCTTTTTAAATCTTTCTATTAGTTATTACCCATTGGATTGAGAAAAAAAAGTCGATATCACCACCATTCGGGAGGGATTTTTATGAAGATTGTTTTAGAAGCCGCTGCCGCTGGAGTGGAATCCTCCGCCAAAGCCTCCTCCTGAGCTGTGGCTTCCGCCGCCAAAGCCAGAGCCGAATGATCCGCTGCTGTGATGGTCATCTGAGCTTGAGGAGCTGTATGAATATGAGTGGTCTTCTTCAAAGTCCTGCTTGTTCTTGATAGTGTCCCATACGCTGTCAATTGAGTTTCTTCCAAGTATGTAGCCTATGATGAGAGCATCAATATCAAATCCGCTTGGAAATTGTGACCTGCTGGATTCATAGTCATTTGACCTGTACTTGCGCTCCATGTCACTCAGTGCGCTCAGCTTTTCCTGCAGTGCATCTCTTTCCTTTTTCAAGCCCTTGGATTTGTCCTTAAATCCTCTGACATCACCATCAATCTCCTCTAACCTGGCGACTAGCTGGTCGTCTTCGCTTCCAGGAGTGCTTTTCGCTTTTTGCTTAAGGTCAGAGATGTCATCACCTTTTAGGAAAGCTTTAAGCTTCTGTATTGCTTCCTGGTGGTAGCTGTCCTTAGTGCTGTCTGATTCTTTTCTTTCAGATGAATAATTCTTGTATTCCTCGTTGATTTTGGCAATCAGGCCTATGAGATCGTCCCTTTTCTTGAGGAGCGCTGTTCCTTCCTCAATCACAGTGGTAAGGCCGTAGTTGTCAGCGACTTCCTTCTCCTTCTTCCTTATCTTGCTCACCAGGTCTTCAAATGCTTCCTGCCTATTCTTGATCTCAATCTCCATGAGTTCTGGCATGGTTTTTAAGAAATCATAGTTCCTCTTTGAAACAGCATAGTCAACTTTCTTGGAAACCCAAGAATCAAGATTTTTTATCAACCCCTTCTTGTGATATTCTTCTGTCCCGAATTTTCTATTCAGCAAGTAGCTGAAGAACTTATTAGCATCATAAGCAGGGAGCTTCTCCTCAGCCTCTTCTTTGAATGACTTGAGCCTCTCATTGTTCTTTGACAGCCTTTCCTTGGTCTGGTCTGCCTGTGAAACAAGCCCAGTGTATCTTGAGTCAGCGCTCAGCTCTGCGCCTACGTCCTTGCTCAACTTCTGCCTCTCAGTCACTTTCTGGTTGAGCTGCTCTGTGATATTCTCCAATTTGTCATCAGCAGTCTGCTTTTTATCCAGCGCAGAAGCCATGAAGCTTTCAAGCTCTTTTCTCCTGTCCTGCTTTCTCTGGAAGATCCTTTGGACGTCGCTCTGCACTTCTCTCAAGGTCTGCTTTACTGATTGTGATGTAAGCTCAGGAAGATAAGCCTCTGCAAGGCTCACATACGCGGTTTCTCTCTCGCCAGTCAGAGAATCTATTTTCTTCTCACAACCCTCAATCTGTGAGCTAGTCTTGCTCTCATTTCCTTCAAGAGTTCTTATCTGCTCCTGGATTTTCTTGTAAACCGTGCTTCCGCTTACCATTTTTTTTTCTCCTAAGGCTCTGGCACCCATTCAGTTATCTGTCCTGCTCTCTTTCCAATGCCAGGCATGATTATCTGGAGGGTCAAGTAACCTTTTTTCTTCTCCCCAACAATATTATTCTGGATATTACCATCATCAAGCTTGTCTTCTTTCACTCTTTCATATATCTGTTCAGGGACTCGCTCTCCCCACATGCGGACGGTCTCTGTCCTGCTGCTCTCCTCATTGGTTATCCTCTGCTCAAGCACATTGCCATTCTTATCAACAGCCTCAACAATGAGATAATACCCTGAGGAACGCTTTCCATTCTCATCAGTGTAATACCTGTCAATCCCGCTCTTCACTTCATCGCGAGTCACAATCCTCAAAACAAATTCCTGCTTCAGGATAGAATCAATGCCTTCAAGCTGTGCTACTGCTTGCTTGAGTTGAGGGATGTTAATGCTGTGAACATAGGTTCTTGCTTCTTCGTACAACTTATTGGCCTCATCAACTGCTGCCGGCTCTTTTGCTATGCCTCTTATCGATTGATAGACTTTGTCTGCTTGGTCTGGCAGCACTGAGAATTCGCGCACATTGTCTTTGAGCTCATTGAGCTCTTCCCTGTAGCTCTGGCCTTCCTTGAGCTGCCTGTTGGCAAGGCTTGCCATGCCGCTCTTATAAGTTGCTTCTGCTCTTGAAAGCATTATTTCAGGAGGCTTCTCGCTCCTTATCCCTTCGATTAGTGAATCAAGGCTTTGCCTTGTTGAGATCATGTTGTCATGGAAATCCACGAGCTCCTTTCCTTTGCCCAATTCCTGCTCAGCGCCACTGATTATCCCGTTGATAGCTCCAAGCTGTGCCTGTGCCTCGCTGTAGTTTTCTCGTGTGATGTCATCCTTGGCAGTCCCGTCGTCGCAGAAAGTGTCAAAGAACTTCTGCGTCCCTCTCAAGGTCTTGCTTGAAGCATTAATGTTCTGGTTAAGCTCGTACTGGAGGTCTTTGTCAATTGATTTTGAGGATAAGGTCTTGATCTCGCTTTCAAGGCTGTCTTTTTTCTGATATGCTTCTTCAACAGCACGCTCAACCCTGCCCTCTACAGCCCTGAGCTTAAGCTCTTTCACTCCATTGCTGATGCCTTTTGCTGCCCCAAAAACAACTGCTGCGCCCAGGAGCGGGTAGCCGACTGCCTTGGCGATTTTTACCCTTTCAATATACATGTTGGCCAGTGCAGAGCCGAATCCTTTTTGCGGTTCCTTGAAAGTGTATAATCCTTGGAAGAAGTAGTCTATGGATTTCTCGATGAGCGCCTCGTTGACATTGTCGCCTCGCTCCTTGGCTGCTGCCATGAGCCTTTGCTTGATGTCAGCCCTGGTCTTGTCCATGTTGAGCTGCTTCTGCACTTCTGTGTTAGCATCGTCCAGGATTGAGTAGATATCATCTATCCTGAGAAGGTCTTGAAAATCTATTTCTTCACCTTTTGGAACGCGAGTAATCCTTTTTGCACTCATTTTGGATTTATGAAATATAGTCTTGCTTTTAAACATTTCTATTTTAACACCACTATAAAGAGGTAACATAAGCGAAATATTTAAATACGGTTCTGGCTTCCTATGAGCTAAATTATTAAAAAAATGATTTGCGAGGTAAGAAAATGGCAAACATACAAAAATATCTTGACCAAGCACTAAAAGTTCTAGACAAGTACGGCATTATTCCCAAAGAGGGAGAATCAAAGCTGGTATCGCTTCTCACAGAAGTCGCGCCAATAGACGAGCCAAAGGTGTTGGCCATAGCAAAGACAGTCAATTACATGCACTCTTTCAACGAGATGGTGCGAGAGAACGTAGAAGCAATCCACTTCTCAGACAGGTACGACAAGATAACAGAGCTATTCGATTCAATCAGGGACGACTCAAAGAAGCTGATAAAGCAGCTTGACGACGGAAAAATAGACGGCAAAGAAAAACTGGGAAACCTGTGGATGAAGCTTGTCAGAGGAACTCCGCACAAGAGGTTTGACAAGATAGCAGACCTCTATGACAGCGTCTCAAAAGACACCCATGTGCAACTTGAGAAGGAGCTGGCCATCATGGAAGGCTACCTTGATTTCAGGACAGCCATCAAGGAGTCAGAGATACTCTCTCATGAGGTAAAGAAGAAGCAGGTAGGCATAAGAGCTCAGGCAGAAGATGCTTTCAAGAAAGCCATAGTCGTAGTCCAGGATTACAAAGAAGCAGATGACGCGGAAAAGGCAAGGTTCGAGCTTGCAAGAGACGAAACCAAAAGAGCATTTGACACAGAGGACAGGAAATACCAGCTCATCAAGGACGTCGCAGAGAACCTCACCATAGGATACAACGTCGGAGAGACACTGGTGGCCAAGCTCAAGCAGACCCACGACATCAAAGACCAGGTTTACAGGAAGGCAATAACCTTCTTCACAACCAACGAGCACGTCTTCACGACCATGGATGCTGTGTACGCATCGCAGCACGGCCTGCATGAACAGACCCAGACCATTGAAGCCATGAAACAAGGCGCCAACAAAGGACTGGAGGATATTGCAGAGCTGGGAGACAAGCTTGAGAAGGCAGCATTGAAAGCAGGCTACGGCTCAACCCTTAACCCTGCATCAGTGCAAAAGCTCGTTGACGCAGTAGTCAACTACCAAGTCGAATCAGTTGCCCTAATCAAGCAGCTCAGGATAGAGAGCGACAAGAACGCAAAGGAGATTGCAGCCATTGTCGAGGACGGCAAGAAGAGATTCCAGGACGCAGTCTTCAAGTACGAGCAAAATTAAATTTTTTCATATTATTTTAAATTTTTTAATTTTCTTTTTCTTTTATCTTTGTTTTGAAAGCCAAAGTCGAAAAAAGAAAAAATAGGAAAAAGAATAATAATTTAAGCATTGATGCCAACAATCTTGATCTTGAAATTCAGGCATTTCCCTGCCAGCGGATGGTTTAGGTCAAGGGTGACTTCGTCCTTGCCTACTTCTGTGAGCCTTGTCGGCACCTGCATTCCATTGGGTAGACTAATTATGAGGACCATGCCTGGCTTGGGCTCCTGTTCAGGAGGCAATTGCGACCTAGGAACTTTTTTGACTAGCTGAGGATTGATGTCTCCATAGGCGTCGCATGGCTCTAGGTGGATGATCTTCTCCTCTCCTTGCTTCATGCCTATGATGCCTTTCTCAAATCCAGGGATTATCTGGCCTGCTCCTACTTCAAACTCGAGTGGCTGGCCGTGCTTCTCTGAACTGTCAAACACAGTGCCGTCATCAAAGCTTCCTGTGTAGTGGACTTTTACCTTGTCTCCGGATTTTATCCCGGAATCATTCTTCTTGGGTGTCTCTGCTTTATTCTCTTTCTTGGCTGTCTTCAAAAAATTCTCATTTTTTGAATCAGCAAGCTTGCTTGCTGTTTTTTTTGCTGGCATATTATCAACTCCGAGTTTTTTTTATCATCATTTACCGCGAAAAACAAGTGAAGAACTTATTTTTTGACGATGATAATCCAGAAGTTTTGAGGAATTATTTAAGTGTTATGGTTTTTATGCCCCTCATCTGAGCTTGGCTCTCAGCGTTTCCATGCTTCTCGCTATAGCCTCTATTTGCTCAGGTTTTGCCCTTGACCTGTCGCGACCATGATACCAAAATAGCATAAGACCTGTGACCTCGTCAGGGCTCTTGGCATAGGCGTCAAGAAGGTCATCTTTCTCCATCCCTTTGGAAGAGATGCTTTTATCAAGAGCATCTTTGAACTTTTGCAGATATCCGTCCTTAGGCAAGTCTTGGTGGCTTGGATGGCTTTCCATGTACTTATCAATCTGGGTGCTGTACAGGATGGTTATGTCGTCAAGGTTTATAGGCCCTCTGATGGCGAGCCCTTCCCCAGTTGTTGACCTGTATATCCTGTCCTTGTAGTTCTCTGCCTTTATCTCCATCATCAATGGGTAGAATGTATGCGGGAACCTGTTGCTTTTCTCAAGCTCAAAGTCATACTCATGCTTATTGAGCCAGTAATCAGCATATGACAGGGCACCCAGATACTCTGGCGAGCAGAAGGTCAGCTTTCCTTGCTCATTCTCAGTTCCCCAGTAGGTTGGCTCGCTGTCCATCATGCTCTCAATCACTCTCCTTTCGAACATCTTTTGTGAGTTGCCCCTGTAGAGGCTACCTCTCTTCTGGCTGGAGTTATGCTTATCGCTATCCCAGATATCATCATAATCGACTTTTATGAGTTGATCAGCCATTTTATGGACACAATAGGCGCTTTCCCTTTTTAACATTTTCGCTTTTATAACTACTTAGCAGGGGTGACTAAAAGGAAAGATTTTTAAAAACATACGCAATCTCCTATCATCATGAGCCCGATATTCAGTTCAAAATCCCAGAAGAGAAAAGAGCGACGTGCGCAAATCGCAACAGCTCTCGATGAATTCATAAATTCTATTTACTGGGGAGAAGACCTGAGGCCAGCAGAAGCCAGGAAAAATCTGGAGTACGGAATAATCGAGATAACCTGTGGCTCAAGCCATGCTGCTAACGGACTCTTGATAACAGAGGACGGCTACTTCATCACTCCCAAGCACTGCCTTTCTGAGGAGATGAAAGAGAAGAAGATTAGGCTCTTCACGACGGAAAAATCTACGATGTGACTCATCTCTGCGCAAGAAGCAAGAAGACTGACGTGGCACTGGCAAAAGCAGACCTGCCAGGACCTTCCAAAGCAATGAGATATAGGTTCTTTAACAACGACAAGATGGAGAAAGTAGCAACTGCCATGACAGCCAGGAGGCATGGTAAATTACAGGTAAACCACGGCTATGTTGACGAGGAGCATGTGCAGGGAAAGATCATTGAATCATACAACCATTTCGGCTTGTCCATAGCATTAGGCTATGAGCTCAGCATCAAGGATTATTTTGTCCTGAATTACACCTCTTCAATCCCAGGAGACTCGGGAGGTATAGTGTCCTCGCCCAAAGGAGAGCTCATGGGCTTCCTGGTAATAGCAACCAATCCCTTAGTGCCTATCCCATACTCTCACGTCATAGGAATAAAATTAAGGAGAGCTCTCAACCTGGTGTCTGTGTATTCTTGCGAAATGAAGAAGCGCGGGGAATGAAATAGAAAAACAAAAAAATAAGATAAAGAAAAAATAATAAATAATTTTCTCAGGTCTTAGCCAGATCCCTTGGCGACTTCTGCGTCTACGCTGATGCCTTTTCTTTGCCTGATTTGCTTCTTGACTTTCTCCTGCAACTCCTCAGGCATCCTCTCGAATGTCTGGTCTACAAGCGAGGAGACTCCTCTTCCTGAGGTCGCGCTCCTTAGGTCGTTGCTCCAGCCAAGCAATTCTGCAACTGGCAGTTTGGCCTTGACAGCCACTGCATTGCCTTCCTGGTTCATCTCGAGCAACTGGCCTCTCTTGTTGTGCACCAGCTTGGATATCTCGCTCATGAACTCAAGAGGAGCTTCTATGAGCTGCACTTGCTTAGGCTCGAACATTATGGGCTTGGCAAGCATCATGGCGTCTCTTATTCCGTCCCTTACTGCAGGGTAGACCTGGGCTGGCCCTCTGTGGATTGCGTCCTCGTGAAGCTTCATGTCCATCAGCCTGACTTTGACCTTGATGCAATGCTCCCTCGCAAGAGGTCCTCCGTTCATGACGTCCTGGAACATGTCGACAACCATCTCTATGACTTCTCCAAGGTAGACTTGTCCTCTGGTGTTGTCCATGAGGATGTTGCCCTTGAAGATGGCCTTGACCTTGTCTGCTTCCTTGGTCTCCATGCCGTACTCGACGAGCTTGTTCCTGACTGTCAAGTCTTTCTTCTTCAGCCTGACTTCTGGGATTTCTCCTGCTTTGATGGCATTGTAGAGCTCATCAGTCAATGGCTCGACCACAAAGTAGAATTTGTTGTGCTTGTTAGGAGATTTTCCTTCAACTTCTGGTGATTTCGCAGTGATGGACTCCCTGTAAACGACGATTGGCGGCGAGGTAATGACCTTAAGCCCTTTCTCTGTTACGATCCTATTCTCTATAATTTCGAGATGCAATTCTCCCATCCCGCTCATCAGGTTCTCTCCTGTCTCCTCGTGGATCTCAATCTTGATGGAGGGGTCTTCCTTTGCCACTCTTCGCAAGACTTCGACAAGCTTGGGCAGGTCCTGGGTGTTGGCTACCTTTATGGACTTGGTTATTACTGGCTCGAAGATGTGCCTTAGCTCCTCGAAAGGCTGGTCAGGCTCTTCTGTAATGGTCTCGCCAGCATAGCCGTCTATTCCTCCGATTGCGAGCACATTTCCGCCTGGTACATTGTTAAAGGGCTCGTTCTTGATGCCTACGTACATGTACACGTTCTGGATTCTCTGCTCTTTCTTCTGATTATTAAGATAGACTGTCATGCCTTCTTTCATGGTGCCGCTGAAAAGCCTTCCTGCGCTTATCTCCCTATTAGTCTTAGGGTCGATAAGAACTCTTGTTATGCAGAAAGCCAGCTTGCCATTAGGGTCGCATGTCAGCATGCCCTTACCTAATGCAGACTCAGGCTCTCCGTGCCATATCTTAGGAATCCTGTAAGGCTGAGCCTCCTTGGGATTAGGTAGGTACTTGACTACCATGTCCATGATTACCTCGTAAAGAGGGGCTTTTCCCCAGAAGAACTGCTTCCTCTCTTCAGGATCTTCTATCTTGTAGCCCTCTAGCACTTCCTTGAAAGTGATGTTCTTCTTCTGCATGTAAGGGATGGATAATGCCCAGTTGTCCCTGGCGCTGCCAAAGGTCACGCTGCCATCAGCAGCATTGACTTTCCATTTCTCCTTGTATTCCTTCTCTGCAATGTCTTCAATGAGCTGGTTGAAGGCAATGATTATCTTGGCAATCCTCTCTTGGATCTTCTCAGGCGGAAGCTGAAGCTCCTTGATGAGCCTGTCAACCTTGTTGATGAACAGCACTGGCTTGACCCTCTCTCTGAGAGCCTGCTTGAGGACTGTCTCTGTCTGGGGCATTATGCCCTCTGAGCCGCACACCAATACGATTGTTCCATCGATGGCTCTCATGGCTCTTGTCACGTTCCCTCCGAAGTCGATGTGGCCTGGAGTGTCTATCAGGTTGATCAGGTATTCTTTTTCCTGGTAATCGTGAACCATTGAGACGTTGGCTGCGTCCACTGTGAGCAATCTTTCCTGCTCGTCTGAGTGCTGCCAAGTAGCCATTCCTTTGTCCAGGTCTCCTGCGAACTTCTCAGCCATCAAGCCTGAAGCTGCTAGCAGGTTGTCTGTGAAAGCTGTCTTTCCGTGGTGGATGTGCGCGCTGGTGCAGATGTTCCTGATCTGCAAAGGATTCCTCATGATCCTTTCTATCTTCTCACTCATCTTCTCTCCCATGTTTTTATCACCTTTTGATTAGTAGTATTATTTTCTTCTTTCAAAATTATATCACATGAATATCATGCACTGTCTTGTAGGAGTGCAATTCCTTTGCTGAGAACCAGAGCTTTACCTCTTGCTCAGCCTCTTCCTTGTTGCCTGAAGCATGCACCAGGTTCTTGATTCCTTTCTTCTTGCTATCAGCATATTCTAAGCTCATCTGGGCGAAGTCTCCTCGGATAGTTCCAGGTGCTGCCTTGTGAGGTTCAGTTGCTCCGACGAGCTTTCGAACATTCTCAACAGCATGCACTCCCTCGAGCACTATGGCCACAACAGGCCCTTCTGTGATGGTAGCCTCAAGGAACTGATAGAATGACTTGCCGACATGAGCCTTGTAGTGCTTCTTGGCAAACTCCTTGTCAATCCACGCCATCTTCATGCCCACTATCTTCAACCCCATCCTCTCGAACCTGGCGATAATCTCGCCTACAAGTGCTCTCTGCACTCCATCAGGCTTGACTAAAACAAGTGTCCGTTCAATCATATTGTTCACCTTTGTTTTTGAGTTATGAAATTTTGTGTTAAAAATAAAAATACTTTAGAGCGCCTCATGCGCCGGCGAGGCTTTATTTCTTTGTGCCTTTCTTCACGCTGGCATACTCAGCAGTCCACTTGGTAGTCCTGGGCTTTCTCCTGAGCTTGAACATGTTCTTCTCGCACTTGCTGCTGCACAGGTCCACGACTTTGCCGTCATTCCTGATAAGCATCTTGCCAGTGCCAGGCTCAATATGCTCCCTGCAAAAATCACATCTAGGCATCTTGATTCACCTTTCCTATTTGTTCCTGCCAGACTTGTTGAGAGGCCTGGCCTCTATCTCTGTCTCTCTCAGCATGAGAATGTCTCCTAGCTGGACTGGCCCTCTGAGGTTTCTCCTGATGACCTTGCTCTTGTCAATGCCATCAAGAATCCTGCATCTGACTTGGGTGGCTTCTCCCCTGGTGCCTGTCCTGCCGATTATCTCCTCGACGCTAGCAGGCACAGCCGATGAGAAGTTGACTCCTCCCTTGGGGCCTTCCTGCTTGCCTTCATCTTCTTTCCTTGTAAAAATCTTTTTTCCAGGCATATTAATCACCTAAAGCAATATCATATACTATTCTGTCTTTGTGCTAGCTCCTTGATGAGCTCCTTGGCCTCGCCTTCCTTGACAATGGCTACGCTTGCAGTGCCTACCTTCAGGCCTGCTGCTGCTCCGAGCTCTTCCTTGCTCGCGACCTCAGCCACCGGTATGCCTTTCTCCTTGGCAAGCAATGGAAGGTGCATTATCACCTCTGGCGGGCTGACGTCCTTTGCTACGACTACCAGCTTGGCCTTCTCCCTCTCAATGGCCTTGGTGACTTCGTTGGTCCCTTTTATTATCTTGCCTGTCTTCCTGGCAAGCTCGACTGCCTCATAAGCTTTCTCGCTCATTGTTATCAATCCTCCAAAATCGACCTATTGCAGGTCAATGTATTATACTATGAGATACAATCAGAAAGTTGTACCTCGCTCAGCCCTTTCGGGCGTCATAAGTCATCGGTAGCTCAAAGAGAAAAATGCGTGTTTATAAAGATTTTGGTTCGATAATTTAACAAAATGAAAAAATAGATGAATAAACAAAACAAAAATAAAAGATTTTTGAATCAACAAAGGCAAAGCCTTTGAGTTACAGAAAAAACAGGATTGTTTTTCTGTATTCAAAAATTCTTGATTTTTGAGTGCCAAAAGTAAACTTTTGAGCATTTAATGAAAAATTAAAAAAAATAAAAAGTTTCCAGCCTTTCAATCTATATAGCTCAAGACCTTGGCTGCTTGCCTGAGTTGTGCGACATAGCTGTCGATTGCTGCCTGCTTCTCCTGGAGCAAGAGGTAGTTGAACACCTGCTCTCTCGCCTCATCATAGGTGATCTGCTTTGGTAGGGTCACATTCTCTATGATGACTATATGATAGCCGACGCTAGTCTTGACTATCTTGGCGCTTCCTGGCTCTGAGCTGAAGACTACTTGCTCGTACTCTGGCAGCAGCTGGCCTTGCTCGAACTCATAGAGCCCACACCTGGGAACGCTCACAGAGTCCTGGGAGTACTTGGTTACCAGCTCGCAGAAATTAGTCGCATTGAGAAGAGAGGCGATGTTCTGTATCTCTTGCATCTTCTGAACATCATCGGTGGCGTTAGAATATAGTAGCAGTTGCCTGGTAGTGGCTTTTGCAGCTGTCATGAAAGTCTGTTTGTTCGCCTCATAGTATGCTTTCATCTGGGCATCCAGAGGTATATTGACGTTGGCTGTGATCTGGCCGATCTCTTTTTGTATGAGCAGATTGTTGGCAACATTCATTCGGTAGTCTGCCATGGTTGAGCCACTGCTGGTAAGGCCTTGCTCTAGCTGCTGCAAGGTGAGCCCGTTGTTGGTCAGGAAAGTGTTGATGGCACTATCAACCTCTTCGCTGCTCACATTGAATCCTTTGCTCAAGGCATCTTGGAGCAGGAGCTTGGTAGCTATGACCTGGTCGAGCGAGAGCTGGAGTGAGTCATTAGTCCTCTGGGCTTCTGGAATATTATTATATACAGACATGACCTCATTCATATAGACTGGCTCTCCGTTGATGGTTGCCAGAACATTCTGGTTCAGAGTGGTCTGGTTGGTCTGGATGTTGGCGCTCCTGTCTATGGTGCATTCTATCTTGCCGCTTGAAGGATTGATTATGAGCACCTCAGATTTCTTGGCAGAGGCACTGTCCATCTGGGCCAGGTAGAATTCTTTCAAGTCAAAATCCTTGCAGAAACTCTTTATCTGGTTGGCCAGAGTACTGGCATTTTCCCCAGTCGCTTTCTGGATCGAGAGCAGGGTATCTGGCGAGCTTTTCTGGTACTGCGCAAGCACATTGCTGAAAGGGCTCTTCTTCAGCACCATGAAAACTCCTAGCGCCGCAATTATCATTATCAGCAAGATTATCGCTATAATCATCACAGTTGATTTTTTGTCGCTCATCCTTATCACCTTTCTTGTTCCGTTTTGTTCCTCATGATCTGTCATATCATCAGCCTCTTGATGGTACTATTCTGCTTTCTTGGCTTCAGAAAAGCTAAGTTTTCCAAAACCTTCTGTTTTGGATTCAGAAATCTTAGATTTCTGTATTTCTGGGGCAGCAAGCTTTTGCTTGCTTGCTTCCTTGTTGTAGAAGTCAATGGCTTTCTCATATTCTTTCTTCTCAAAATTGAGCCAGGGCTCATTGGTGAAGAATATCAGCGCGCCTTTAGACTCCCACAGCAGTATGCCCGAGTATTTCATGCCTGGCTCGATGATGAGCTCGGGCGGAGGGAAATATGATGTGTAAGTGTTCTCCTTGATGACTGCGTTGGTCAGGTCTTCTTCCTTGAGCTTCTCAGCCAGTATCTTCCTTACTATCAATCTTATTGCTCCCAGCACTTCTTCCTGGCCGTCATAGTTGATGCAGAAGTTAAGGAAGAACTTATCATAGTCCTTGGTCTTGTCTATCAGCTGGCGGAAAACATCTGCAAGCTCAGAATCTATCTCGTACCAACGGCCTATGACAAAAACTCTGACCTGGTTTTCGTGTATCCTAGGGTCATTGATTAAGTGGTTGAAGAATTCTCTCAGGTCATCGACCATGCCTTCGTATTCGCTCAGGTTGACTGTGAGCACCCTGTTCTGGTGCTTCAGCTGCAGGTCCACCAACTCATCCAATAGCTCAAGGTGCTTCTTGACTGCTACTATGAACTCTTTTTTCTCCTCTTCAGCCCAGGCCTTTATGCCGCAGGTATTGACTGCTATGTGCATAGGAACTTTCTTCTGCTTAAGGCCGGGTAGCGGAATGTCGACCATTAATTAACCTCCCAATTCTAGATGCCCCCTAAATCATATAAGCGTGAGATATGAACTGACGTATGAGCGAGTAAATTTAGGTAAAATATTTAAAGTATTCGTTTCTAAGCAAGGCATATCATGATAGCTCTGGGATGTGTGGGCATAGGCATCGGCCTTCTTGCATTGATAATAGCCTCGCTCTTTGACATCCAGACGAGAGAGGTGCCTGATTGGCTTAACTACTGTCTGCTCGCCTTTGCCATTGGTAGCTCAGTAATCCTTAGCATATATGATGCGAATGTCAGCATCCTGGTCAATTCTCTCCTAGGATTCATCCTTGGACTAGCCATCGGCCTGCTCATGTTCTATACTGGCCAATGGGGTGGAGGAGACAGCAAGCTGATAATCGGGCTGTCAACCCTGATAGGCTTCAGCTTCTCTGAATTCTCTGATGGCTTTCCCTTGTTCATCATCTTCCTGATAAATGTGCTGCTCGTAGGAGCGATCTACGGCATACTTATGAGCTTCATCAAGGCCTTGGCTAATCTTAAGAAGTTTAGGGAGGATGCTGAGAAAAAA
>JBGOZE010000009.1:0-25559 GCA_041479965.1 Candidatus Nanoarchaeia archaeon
AACGTGACTATCATCTCCTCCACCCGTGCCGCTCCTTGGTGCTATAGAATCAATCTCGTCGAAGAATATGATGGTCGGGCTAGCCTGCCTTGCCTTCTTGAACACCTCACGCACTGCTTTCTCACTCTCACCAACCCACTTGCTCAGCATCTCAGGGCCTTTAACAAGTATGAAGTTAGCTGCTGACTCATTGGCCACTGCTTTTGCCAGCATGGTCTTTCCTGTTCCAGGGGCTCCGTAGATCAGCACTCCCTTGGGAGGCTTGACTCCCATTCTCTTGAAATCATTCTTGAACTTGAGAGGCCACTCAACAGCTTCTATAAGCTCTTGCTTGACATTATCAAGTCCGCCGATATCATTCCATTTGACATTGGGTATCTCGATAAGCACTTCCCTGAGGGCGCTAGGTCTCACAGTCTTGAGCGCTTCTTTGAAATCCCCTTGCGCCAGGATGAGCTTATCTAGGATTTCCTGAGGGATAGGCTCTCCTTCTTTGAGCATGGTATCTCCGATGACTCTCCTGAGAACTATCATGGCTGCTTCCCTTGCAAGAGAGGCAAGGTCTGCTCCTACGAATCCGTGAGTTATTGCTGCTAATTGTTCTAAATCTCTGCTCACTCCTTTCGATTTTACAAGTCTCCACAGTTCTGAATTTGTGTTAAAAATTTCTTTATCCAACAATTCAAGTTCTTCAATTGTTTTAAGTATTTCAATAACATCAGTTTCTTTTTTGTTTTTAGTTAATTCAATAAATCTTTGTCTAGGATCAATATTGCTCCTTAACACGATGAGGCGGTATAATTCTGTCAATTCATTTGCTGATTGTGATAAAGCATCTTTGTTTTCAATCAATTTTTTTATTTTTTCTAATTTTGTTATTTTTGATTTTGTTGAGGTAAGTTTGTTTTTTAACTGATTAATCATATCAGTTCTTTGGTCAGATCTTTTCAATTCTTCTATTCTGTTTTCTAAACTGCTTTTTTCTATTTCATTATCTCTCAGATATTTGTTTATATACTCAGCAAACGCTTCTGCTGTGAAATCCTGATAAACATTTCCCTCAATGGGCATGTTTCTTGTGTGAATCTTAAGAATAGTGAGCCTGCCTGTTTCACTAGGCACTCCTATCTCTATCTCCCTGTCAAACCTTCCTGGCCTTCTCAGCGCAGGGTCGAGCACATTAGGTATGTTGGTGGCTGCTATGACTATTACTTTGCCCCTGGCCTGCAGTCCGTCCATGATTGCTAGCAATTGGGCAACCACTCTTCTTTCAACTTCTCCTCTGCTCTCCTCCCTCTTGGAAGCTATGGCGTCAATCTCGTCTATGAATATGATTGAAGGCGCAGTCTTCTCTGCCTCCTCGAACTTCTTCCTCAGGTTCTCCTCTGACTGGCCGTAGTACTTGCTCATTATCTCTGGGCCGTTGATGAGTATGAAATTAGCTTTGGTCTCATTGGCCACTGCTTTTGCTAACAGTGTCTTTCCTGTTCCTGGTGGGCCGTGCAGCAGCACTCCTTTCGGAGCATCAATGCCCAATCTCTCGAAAATCTCAGGGCGCTTCAATGGTAGCTCTATCATCTCCCTGACTTTCTTGAGCTCCTCATCCAATCCTCCGATGTCCTCATAGGTGACGTCAAGAGGCTTTTCCTCAGAGACATCAACTGCTTTTGGGCTGAAAACCACTTCTGTGTTTTCTGTTATGAGCACTGCCTGTTTGGGTTCGCAGCTCACAACAATGAACTTAAGGTCTCCAAGACCGAATCCAGTCGCAGTGTCATTCAGCATAGAAAACATCTCATCAAAGAAAGGATGGCCTATCATTGTAGTCCTTCGCCTCTGGCTGCCCCCAAGCGAGACTATGTCTCCTTTAAACACTGGCCTTCCCAGGAGGCCTTGCTTGAAAATGTCTGGGTTGGCTCGTATCATCAATCCTTCCCTTGCAGGAGCAATGGTGACGTTCTTTGCTTCCTTGACTTCTGCCTTCCTTATGACCACGAACTCTCCTATGCTGGTCTTGGCATTCCTCCTGATGAGAGGGTCTGTCCTGATAATGTTAAGCCCCATATCCCCTGGAAGCGCCCTGTCAGCAATTCCGACAGTCTTCCTTTCGCCTTGGATCTCTATGATGCTTCCAGGCCTGACATCTATCTGCTTCAAGAAACCAGTATCTATGCGAACAATTCCTTTGTTCATGTCCTCTTGGATTGCCTCAGCAACCTTTAACCTAATCTCAGCTTTGGGCATAAAAGAGGGTAAAAACTGGATGGTTTATATACTTTTTGGGTAGAATTCAATTTTTTCCAAGCGATATTCATGGAAAAAGCTCACGTTTAGGCCAGTCTTTTTGGGCTTCATATAAGTGCATGCTCGGATGCGCTTCTCTAGGCAATATATCTGATAGTTCTGAAAACATATTGGTTTCATCTTCCTGGGTTTTTGCGCCTGCAAAATATATGCTTGTTAAACCTTGAATGACTCTCTGCAGGAAAAAAGGGTGAGCCTCTTTGACATATTGCTGGCTGAAGGACCAAGTGTCATTTCTCAGGCAGGCGTATGCCATTAAAAAATCGCTTTCAACTTTGTTTGGTTTGAATAGCCCTTCTTTTGTCATAAACTTGGATTCGAAATGCGGGTAGTCAGGTGTTTTGCTTATTTTTGAGATTTCATCATCCAGTCCTGGAAAATACGCCCATCTCACTGCTAGTATGTCAGCTAGAGCTAGTGGCTCTTTTATTTTTGAGGTGTGGTTTAGCTGTGTATAGAAATAATTCACTTTGTCAAATTGGTTTAGGTATGCTCTTACTGCTTGGTCCTTTTTCTCCCTTGTTAGGTATGGATAAATTGTCCCCAGCGCATTGTAGAGCCTTGTATTTGGTATGAAATCATCTCCGATTCCCTGAACGCGCTCAACTTCTATGTTTCTTACTGCTTCAATAATTTTGTCAGCACGAGAAATTCCATCCTGTAAATCCGGCTTGTCTGCTCTTTCCAGTATGCCTGCCTGACCTAGCGCCGCACATAATCGTGATAATGTTTTGTCATTTTTTTTTAGAGCCACGGAAATCCCTCCCAATAATTATGTGAACTTATTTTAGGAGTAATTCGAATCCATTTAAAAATTTACTCTTTAATAGTGGTGCTTTTTGTGCGAGCCCATCTTTAATTCGTTATTCCTAGTTTCTCTGCCCCTGCTGGCTTCCATGCTCCAAATTTCTTTTGCCATAATGATCTTGCCTTTGTCCTTGCCCATACCTAGGCCTGGAGCCTGGCCTTGCTTGACCAGGCCTGTTTTGGCCGAACCTGTTCTGCCCTGAACTGCTCTGTCCATTTCTAGCTTGTCCTGGTCGTCCCTGACCAAACCCGCCCTGGCCTGGTCTTCTCTGTCCGAACCTGCTCTGTCCAGGCCTTGCTCCTCTTCGCGGTGCTCCTCTGCCTCCTCGGAATCCTCTTCCAGACTCTCTCAAGTCTAGGGGCACTCGCTCAAACTCAGGCAATGGCTCAGAGGTTATTTCCAGCGACCTGTCGCTCTGCACAGCCCTGAAATTATCATGGTCTCTGCTGGCCAGGATGTTTACAGCTTTTCCTTCATGGCCTGCCCTTGCAGTCCTTCCTATCCTGTGGATGTAGTCCTTGCTGTTCTTAGGGATATCATAGTTATAAACATGGGATACTCCTTTGATGTCAAGTCCTCTCGCAGCCACGTCTGTGCACACGAGCACGTACACTCTTTCATTGTTGAAATTATCCATGGTCCTGTTCCTCTTGGATTGGGAGAATCCTCCGTGGATAGCCGTGGCATCAATTCCGCAGCGCTTGAGATTGCGGGCTACAAAGTCAGTGTTGATCCTGGTGTTGCAAAAAACCATCACCAAGCCTGCTCTCTCATTCTTCAACAAGTGCACCAAGAGCGAGAATTTCCTGCCGTCAGGCACATCATAGTACACCTGCTTGAGCTTTGAAGGGTCAACATAGGATTCTGCCACTAGCTTGACAGGAGATATCATGTACCTCCTTGCCAGTCGGGTTATTTCTTCATACATGGTAGCTGAGAACAGCAAGGTCTGCCTTTTGTCAGGGCATTGCTTGATTATCCTGTGCACATCATCAATGAATCCCATGTCCAGCATCCTGTCGGCCTCATCAAGCACCAATACCTTTATGTGATGCAGATTGATAGTCCCTCGATCAACATGGTCAAGTATCCTTCCAGGTGTGCCTACCACGACATCTGCTGTCCTCAATGCCTCAATCTGATTGCTTATTGAGACTCCGCCGTAAACAGATATTATGCTCAGAGGTTTGTACCTTGAGAATATGTTCAATGCTCTTGTGTTCTGCTCAGCCAGCTCTCTTGTGGGAGTGATGACCAGGGCCTGCAATCCTCTGCCTTTTTCGCAGTGCTGGATTATGCCTGCGCCGAACGCCAGGGTCTTGCCAGAGCCTGTTGCTGATTGGGCTATGACGTCCTTTCCTGCAGTCACATATGGTATTGCTTTCTCTTGTATCTCTGTCGGTTCTTCAAATCTTTCTTGTTCTATTACTCTTATTACTGGGTCTATAATTCCCAGTCTTCTAAACTGTTCCATTTTCTTTTCATCTAAGAAAAAGCAAGCAAACACAGGGTTTGCGAGTGCAGAAAAACTTTGACGTGTTTTCTGATGGTAAAGTAATGATATAATATCTTGAATATTACCGCGCGTTCTTACTTTATTGCCTTTTCTTATAAGCCTCGTTATTATTTTTTTATTATTGTTTTTGTTTGTTTTATCGCGCTTTATGCTTTGGTTTGGAGAAGCCTTTATAAGTTTTTTGAAATATGCTTCAACTAATCGCTGCTGGTTGTTCACAACTCTATCTGCTTGCCACTGAACATGGATTTAATCCTGACCTTACTCGTTCTTGTTCTTGTCGCCGACCTTGGGCAATGGTATGGGTGGAGGAAGGTTCATGTCCTTGCTTAGGATGAGAGCCTGGATGTTGCATTTCACCAGCACGTTGTTGAGCACGTTGGTCATCATGTCTTTCTCTATCTTCTTGTTCTTTTTCCAGTTCTTGATAGCTTCCTCAGCCTTGTCCTTGTCTACCAAGTAGATGACTTCTCCATCAAAATGGATCTTGCCGATGTTAGGTTCATAGGTTGACGAGAATTCGAATTCAAGCTTCAAGGCTCTCCTGGAAGAGTCGATGTTGAGCTTGCTCTCTTCAAGGCTCTTGATTCCTACATTGTTGTTGATGCTGACCTTTCCCTTCACAGGGTTGTTCTTCTCCACTAACATCTTGGTAAAACTGAAACCAATCACAGTCATGATTTACACCTCACGATATTGTTCCTATTATTATTCTTCCCAAGAAAGAGCAGGCTATTTTTAAAGGTTTCTAAAAGGGGTTTTAGAAACTGCAAATCAGAGATTTGCTTGTTGTTGTTTTGTATAATCCAGTGAAAAATGTTTTTTAATAATTTTTATAAACCCTTGCCCTCTTCTCAGGGGATTATGGCTAGGAAAGGCTTGGATTTGAAGAGAGTGGAGCATGTGGCAGTCAAGGAAGGCATTTCTGCTGACGAGCTAGTCAATGCCATGAACAAGTCTGGAGTCATGGGCGCTGGCATGGTAGCCAGGGCTGCCGGCATAGTGACTGACATGTTCAATGACCAGGATTGCACTGTGTTTCTTGGAGCTGCAGGAGCTCTTGTGCCTGGAGGCATGAAGAACATCCTGATTGACATTCTAAACACTGGCAGGGTCAAGGTTTTTGTGACAACAGGAGCAATGCTCACCCACGACCTGGTCGAGGTATTGGGTTACTCGCATTATCAGGGAAGCGCAAAAGTGGATGATGCAGAGCTCAACAAGAAGGGCATTGACAGGATGTATGATTCTTACATGCATAACGAGGTCTATGAAGGTCTTGAGGATTTTTTCACCAAGAATTTTGACAAGCTATTCAATGAGAGGATGAGCATCAGGGAGTTCTTATATAAGCTTGGAAGCTTGGTGCCTTCTGACAAGCCTTCTATTATCAGGACTTGCTTTGAAAAGAAGATTGATGTGTTCTGCCCTGCAATCGCAGATTCAGGCATTGGCTTGATGGTCTGGGGCAGGATTGCTGGGGGCAAGAAAGTTGATGTGCAAGCATTTGACGACTTGAAAGATATCCTAGACATTGCCTGGACAGCTAAGAAATCAGGATTCATGTACCTCGGAGGAGGTGTGCCTAAGAATTATATCCAACAGGCCATGCAGTTCAGCAAAGGAGCTAGCTATGGCGTGCAGGTCACCATGGACAGGCCCGAGCCTGGTGGTAGCAGCGGAGCAGAGCTTAAAGAAGGCATTAGCTGGGGAAAGCTGAATGAAAAAGCCAAATTCACCGATGTGATTTGTGACGTGACAATTGCCTTGCCGCTTATTTGGAGCGCAGTTAAGACCAGGATTAACAAAAAAACAATTAAGAAGTAAAATGAGCAAAATATATCTTATCAAAAACCCTGCTTCAGAGCAGTACGAACAGATACTAGAAAGAGAGCTACAAGATAAATTCAAGAGTGGCATGAAAGTCGCTGTCAAGCTGCACATGGGCGAGGATAAGGGCATGTTCTCTCCTGGCCTGGCAAAAAGAGCCATCAACGTCTTATTAAAGCTAGGCTGCAAGCCTTTCCTGTTTGACACTCCTGTGAAATATTCTGGGCCAAGGCATACTAAGGAGACTTATTTGCTTTTGGCAGAGAAGCACGGCTTCTCAGAGCAAAGGATGGGCTGCCCTGTGATTATTTCTGATGATTATGTCAAGATCAAGACAGAGCACATGGAAGTCGAGGTGTCAAAAGACCTGGCAGAAGCAGATGCTCTTCTTGTATTGACTCATTTCAAAGGCCATGGATGCAGCGGAATTGGCGGAGCAATAAAGAACTCGGCAATGGGCTGCGTCTCTCCTAAGTCAAAGGCTGACCAGCACAGCATGGCAATACCATCTATCGATGCTGAGTATTGCACTGCCTGCGGCTTGTGCGAAGAGGTGTGCCCTTCAGGAGCTGCCAAAGTTGCTGATGTAGTGACTATTGATGAGAAGCAGTGCTGGAGCTGCACTAATTGCGTGTATAACTGCCCTAACAATGTCTTGACAAGTGAGCTCACATTCGACATTCTGCTATCAGAAGCTGCCAGTGCAGTGTTGAAGGCCGTGGATAAGAAGCCTGTGTTTTATGTCAATGATGTGAGAAGGATAACGAGGGATTGTGATTGTTTTAGTGATCCTGGAAAAATAATAGCCCAGGACATAGGTGTGGTACTCTGCGATGACCTTGTAGGGATAGACATGGCCAGCACTGACTTAGTGGTGAACCAGGAAGGTAAGAATGTTTTCAATGAAGTGCATCATCATGACCCTTATTTCAGCATCAAAGAGGCAGAGAACCTTGGTCTTGGGAATGGAGAATATGAACTTGAGAAGCTATGATTGCAGGTGATGAAAGCGCTTTTGATATTTCTTCAGATTTCTTATTTTTATTCTAATATTTTCTAGAGTCGTATTTTTTCTTCTGTATGCGCCAATAGCCATCTTCTTCTGCGTCATGTCCTCTGTGCTGCAAGCCTGCAAGGACCTCTTCTAATATATGCGATATGGGCGCTGAGGCGATTATGTCTTCTGTTGTAGATGGCCCGTGGTTCTGCAGATAGGATATCAAGGTGAGCTCTGCGCGGCTGAATGATGTTTTTCTTTTAATCCTCTCTTCCTCTCTTTCATCTTGCTCAGCTCTTCCTCAAGATTGATTGGTTTTTTTGTTCTGACCATTTCAAGCACTATTAAGAGGTTGTTTTATTTAAATTTTTGTTTCCTTAATTAATCTACCTTTGCTAATTGCCACACTCTTTCGAACTCATGAAGGAAAAGAGCAGCTATATCCGGGTCGTGGATTATGAGGATGTTCTCGTCATTTTTGTTGGTGCCTGCGCCCGTAGGATTGTAGCTGCCCAATATGACTGTCTCTCGGTCTATGATGAAGACCTTGTGATGGAGCTTGTAGGGGTTGCCGTCAAGCTTCACGTCCATATTCTGGCTGAGCATCTTGCCGTATTCGCTGTATTGCTTTTGGCTCTTGTACTGGCTTTCATCAAATATTCCTCTTATGTCAAGGTTGTTTTTCTGCGCTATTAGATAATCGCCTATTGGGTCAGAGGTAAAGCTGAAAGTCATGAAATCAATGCTGCTTCTAGTTTTCTTTAGAGCTACTAGCACTTTGCCCTCGCATTGGTCGTCCGGGCAGAAATAGTTTTCCAGCAGGTGGTTGTTGAAGATTATCTGTTGATACCTGGTCGGCTGGTGCCTTTCGTTGTTCTTGAGCTCCTTGAACTCAGCAGCATAGTTCTGCTCAAGATATTTCGAGCTGATAATGACCATGTTATTGTCGTTCTTGAAGAAATCATTCATTGTGGGATTGATGGAGCCCGTGACAACATAGCTCTTTCCATCAGGATAATAAGCGAGCCAGAATTTATCGTGCATAAGCCCTTCCCCAGTCATTTTTGTGCCATAACCGAAATAATTATCCTCATCAATAAGAACATCTGCATTCTTAGCTTTAAGAATGGTTATGAGATCAGCTATGTCAAGGTCATAGAGCGCTGCTTCTATGCTTATGGAGCCATTGAGAATCTGCTCAAGCCTTCCGAGGCAGTCATCAGTCTTGGAGAACATAATCTCGATGGTGCCGTTCTCCTGCGGAAGGCTTTGGGATTTAGGCTTGCATCCTATGGTGAATAGGCTTGGAACTGAGAGCATGGCTAGGATGCTGATGGTCGCGATGAGTTTTTTCAATTCCACACCTCTTGCTCAGGAGCACTGGTTTATAATCCTTTGGCAGAATCTTCCGTAGGATTTCCGGAACTATTTGCCTTTGATGACTTCGTATCTTCTCAGATTGAAGATTTCCCTGTTGGTGCGGAACCAGTGGAGCGCCCTGTGGCCGGCCACGTAACTTCCTACTTCCTTTTCCATTTTCTTCAGGAAATATACGTCTTCTTTTGGGAAATGAAAGGTCTCGAACTCGTTTCCGAAGTACATGACGCTGACAAGGTATTTCTGTCGGTGGTCGAAGAATCTCAGGAGATCTATTAATGCGCTGAGATCTCCTATGCTCGGCTCTCTCGGTGCTCCTGCTGAATGGTTATGGACTCCTCCCTTGATGTTATCGCCACTTGGGCCTGATAATATCCTTTTTCCGTAGCTTGGGGTGAGGCAGCAAGCAATGTCGCAGCATAGGAGCTCATAATCTTTCTCTAGCTGCCCGCAAGCATCTTGGTGGTTGAGGTAATATTCGTGCTCTTTTCTTGTGTGTGTGAGGATCTTGTCCTTTTTTGGCAACAAGATGTCTGTTAAGACTATATAATTACCTTCCTCTTTTCCTTCGATGAATGCGCTCAGTTCTTTGAAGCCTTCCTTCTGCGCCCACGCAAAGAAATCATTAGCTTTCTCTAGGTATGATTCCCATACCTTCAGCTTAGGTTCACTCACCACATTTTTTATTTCTGAATCTGTGGTTTAAAAATCTAACGATTTGTAACCATTTTGTAATGGTTATCAAGCGAAAGATTTATATAATAGTTTATCCATTCTAGAGTGAAGAAAAAAGAAGGGTGGATTTTTCGTCGATAAAAAATAATAAAAGTCTATACTGCATCATGCTCACCTCTTTTTCCCGGGAAGACCTCGTACTGAGGTCTTCTTTGGGTTTAATCTTCTGAATAATTAATCTGAACAATTAAAGAACTAAAAGAACTAACAACGAAGTATATTTCGTGAAATCGACTGATTTTCCTAAGGGCTAGCTATCTTCTCCTGCTTCTTCTTTTCCTTCCAACAGGGACTTTCCTGCCTTTGTTGAGCTTTACCTTGAGCATTATCAACATTCCCACAGCAATGCCCATGACCATGGCTGAGGCAAAAAGCAGAAGTGTTGAATAGTTGGCCCGCAAGAAGCTCAGGCCTGGTATTTCAAAGCTTTTTTTCGGGAAATAAATCTCGATGTTGCTAAGCTCCAAGGCATACTCTGCGAATATGAGCGAGGAAATGACATCGCCGTTCTCTTTGAGAGAGCTGGAGTATTCGTAATAGCTGTAGCCCATTATCGGGAAGATGCCTCTGCCTTGCTCTTTCACGATTATTTTCTTGGCTGCCCTCAGCTTCTCTTCTGCGAGCGCAGCGACATGCTCTTCCCCAATCGAGAGGCTTGAAAGCAGGATGTTGGATTCTGCCTTGGCAAAGCTTGCCTTGAAAAGGCACATCTTGTAGTTCTCATCAATAGCAAAGGCCTGTGCTTGACCAATGGTGTTCCTTGCGCTCTGCAACTGTACAGGAATGTAGAGAGCAGCATAGTTTATCCTCTCATCTGCCTCTGAGAGCTTCTTGTAGCATGCCTCTTTTAGGTATTCCTTGTCAAGATTCATCTTCTGACCTTTTAGCTTGAAGAACTCAGACCAGTACACGCCGCTATAATAGCGCTCGATGGCATAAGCAAGCTCATCAGTAGACAGGTTCTTGTCAGTGTTGACCAAGCTCTCTGCTGATTCTAGGAGGCGCTCCTTCACGATGATATATGTCTCAAGCTCAGACAAGGTTGTTATGTTAAGATTCTCAAGGTTCTGGTCAAACTCATCCACTGCTTTTTTTGTGGCTTTGAAAATCCTGTCAATCCGGGTAGGGTTCTTGGCTTCAATTTCCTTGAGGTTGGCTTTTCTCAGCAGAAGCCCGAAGCTGAAGCAGTAGCTCGCAGCAGAATAATAATCCTCGCTCTCAATGCTCTTGTTGATGTTGATTATGAACTCATTTGACTTGTTGATGTCTTCTTCATTGGTGAGCCTGACCTTCTGATGCCATGATAAGGCTCGGCCGCAAAGGGATTCTGAGACTTGCTTCATGGTATTGGTGTAGTCCTGCGGAACATTTATCTCTCCTTCCATATTTCCTAGAGGTGTGTCTGTGAAATAAGATAATGCTTCCTCTATGTTCCTTACCTGTATCACCTTGATGGTCAGATTAGCCTCCTCAAGGCTGGGTTCGTCAGGAATCTGGGGAGTCTGATTGATCGTGCTGTTGATGTCCGGTGAGGTGCCAGTCTGGTTGGTAAGGTTAAGCTTTCCTGTCCTGTTAATCTGCTCAAGATTTAATGAGAACATTGGGATGAGCACCTGTTTGAAGCCGGCCTCTTCAGCAGCGCGGGCTTTTTTCACGATGCCGCCGACAGGGCCTATGCTGCCCCCTGAGTTGATGGTGCCTGTCATCACAGTGTCTTTCCTCAATTCAAGGTTCTTGAGAGCTGTGATGGTGAGGATGGTCAATGAGCCGCTGGCGCTAGGCCCACCTACAATTGTGGAGTCAGCTCTTATTGTGTAGAAGAAATCATAGTGAGAGCAATCCATGTTGAGGTGGTCGCAGGCAATCTCATTGGCATACCTGGTGCTGATCTGGGTATCAAGCTTGGTCAAAGGGAAGGTGTCAAGGAAGATTCTGCCTGTGCCGTACTTGACTTCCAGGTAGGCGTCTGCTGTGCCTCCAAAGCTCTCATTGCCTATTTCTCCGACTGTCAGCAGAGTCATATGATAGGTCTTGGCGCTTACGAACGCGCAGGAGAACATTGCAAGGATGATGATTATGAGAAATATCTTTTTCATCAGTGCTTATACCTCCCTCTTTGTTCAACTGCCCTTAGCCTCTGCATGATAGCCTGGCGTTTATTAACTTTTTTGTATCCCTCGAGGAATTCCTTGAGAGCTTCATCATAGACTTTGAAATGCTTGCTGTTCAATGCCTGCTTGAACAAGTGGATGTCAACTGCTTTGTCCTCTATCTTGTCAGAATGAAAGCTGAGGCCGAAGTCTATGAATATGATCTCGCCTCGCAGATTGACAATCATATTGCTTGTGGTTAAATCCCCGTGGATGATGTTCTGGTTGTGCAACTCTGCCACTAGCTCCCCTACTCGCCTTGCGAGCCCTGGCTTCTGGTCAAGGACTTCCCTCAGCTTTTCACCCCTTATCTTCTCCATGACAATCTTTTCTTTATCATCAGAATGTATGAGCTTAGGATGAGGTATTGAAACTTTCTCAAGCAGGTTAGCTTCTCTTCTTGTCCTC
Source organism: Candidatus Nanoarchaeia archaeon (assembly GCA_041479965.1). Taxonomy (GTDB): domain Archaea; phylum Nanobdellota; class Nanobdellia; order Woesearchaeales; family SM23-78; genus SM23-78. Next base: position 12,126 of record JBGOZE010000009.1, read on the forward strand.
TGCTTCCTTAGCTCATCGTCCAGCTCCCTGATGCGGTAACTCTTTCTCAGCCTGTCTTTTAGTATTGTTCCTTTTGCCTCATCCTCGTAGATGACAGACTCTGCTCCTCTGGCTATTTCTTTCATGCATAAAGAGAAAATATAGCCCTATTTAATATTTTTGTAAATTTTAAGAAAAACTTAAGCCTCGCTTGATTCGCCTGTCAAGGCCTCGTCAAGCTCCCATTTGCTTACCTTCTTCTTGTTGATGACGCTCTTGAAATCCTGTTTCTCATCATCCTTCCTTATCTCTTCCAGGATCTCCTCGTCCTCTGCTGCTTCTATCCTCATTTTTTATCACCGTTGTAAACATTCTGTATTACTAACTTTACGACTTCGGGTGCAAGGATTCTTTCTCCTTCTCTGCCCAGGATTTTTCCATCACCGTCCACATCCTCTAAGATGACATAATCAATTAAAGTGTTGATATCTGCTTTTTTTCCATTGAGTGCTGTGTAAATCACTCCTATGAGGCTGTCTGAAGGAGGGCTTGACTCAGGCCACTCCTCCATCCTGACGTACTTAGAGATGGTGTCTCCTTCCATCACTTTTATCCTGTATATGCACTTGGCGTTTAGATCGTACCTTTTAGGATTGCCTGTTAGGTAATCGTAATCTAGTGGGATGTAAACTCCAACATTCTCTTTCTCTTGCCATTCCTGAGAAGTCTCTTGATTGGATGTTTGAACAGTAGTTTTTTGGGACTGGACATAATCCTCCTGCGCGCTTGCCTGAGATGCATTTGTCTGCGCATTCCTAGATGCGCCTGTCAGGGTTGTAGCTGCCATGACTAATGCACAGAGAGTCATTTTTGGTTTGGATAATCTGTTCATTATTTTTTCTCCTGTTATTGCAATGTATTAATGAAGCTGTCTATCTCTTTAGAAAGCTTTTCCTTTTGAAGCTCCATTATCTGGTCCAACTCCATTGTTGTCAATCCCCCTTTAACGCTTTCGCGCCTTTAAGCTTTAGGGATTTTAGTTATTTATAAATCTTTCGTTTTTGTAGTTACTTGCTAGTAGTTATATTATTCTCTGTGTGCTAGAATAAATATATAAACTGCTCTCCGCTCTGCCTTTTCTGCAATGAAAATCCGCAAAGGAAGAATGTCAGATGCGAAAGAGATCTATAAGCGGGTGTGCGAAACTCCCGAGCTGCACGCATCAGATGAAGAGAATGTGTATACTCTGGACTGGGTTAAGAGTTTTCTAACATCCAAGAACCTTTTAGTGCTGATTGCAGAAGAGAATAAACAGATTATAGGATTCATAATGGCAGAGCTATGGGAAAAGCAAGGATATTCCTTCTTGGCCAACATGTCAATAAGGCCAGAATATCAAAGGAAAGGAATCGGCTCAAGGCTCTACGATGAATACGAAAACCATTGCCGAAAGCTTAAGCTAAAAACTATCAACTACCTGGTCCTATCGACAAATGAGAAGATGCAGAACTGGTCAGAGAAGCACGGCTTCAAGAAAGGCAAGATGCTAAGTTATTATGAGAAGAAGCTGTGAATATCCTGGTTTTTGCATATCATAATTCTATTTCTTGTAAGGGAACCTCATGAACTTCTTGCAGCTCTGGCAGTAATAAGTCAGATGCTTCTTGGTCAGCCTAACCCTGCAGTTCACTCCTGGCTTCAGGTAGCTTTGGCAGTGCTTGCAGAACCTTTTTTTGAGCTCGCTCCTAATCCTCACCTTGGCTTTCATGGCAATTTTCCTAGCTAGCTCAACATAGCGGTTGCTGAGATGAGGTTTTTCCTTGAAAGCTTTTTCTGCTTCTGAGAATAGCTGCTCAATCCTATCAAGAGCTATTTGTCTCTCCTTGAGTGATTTCTGTTTGTGCTTGCGCAATGCCATGGGATGATGACCTAGTTCTATCTTATTTTTCCTTTTATATAATCATTGCCATAGAGCTCGACAAGGTAATCGTAGAGTCCATGGCCGAATAAGGCGTGTTTGTTCTTGATCCATTCAAGAGCTACAGCAGTAGGGATGGGCAATCCTTCTTTTGGCACATCTATCCCAACCATCTTGGTCAGCCTGGTCTGGTGCAGCACTAATCCAGGGACATAGTGAACATGGTCCAGGCACCACACGTCCTCGATAGAGTCTAAGAATTTGTAGTCAGGCCAGTCATCATTTACTAAGCCGTCAATGCTTTTATCTTTCATTACATAGAATAATTAGCACTGGTTTATATGGTTTTTCATGCTCTGGTTCAGAAATAAGTCAGAACCTCATCCAGCCTCTCAATGATTACCTTCGCATCGCTTTTCTCAAGGTCAGCCCTTGAGTTAGGTACTCTTGGATCTGCTATGCCTACTGAGAAGCATCCTGCCTCATTGGCAAACTTCACATCATCAGCTCCATCTCCTACAAAAGCCATCCTTTCAAGAGGGATGCCTATCTTTTGAGACACATAACTGAAATGAGGAAGGCCTTTCCTGAATTTTCCATTGTCTTTGCTACCTAAGATGACTTCGAAAAAATCCTGCAACGGATATGCCTTCAAGGTATTCTCTAAGTCGTCCTGAGGAACAGAGCTGCTGAGGAACAGCCTATAATCCCTTGACTTCAAGTTGTATAGAACTCCGATGGTGTGCTCGAACAAAGGAAGCTTCTTCTTGATGTACAGAGAAGTGAAAGCATCGCTCCAATTCCGGGTTTTTGTGCTGGACAATTCGTCGAGTCCATATTTCTTCTGCACTAAAGATAACTGTTGGACTCGCGGAGTTCCTCTGCTATCCATGAACATCTTCTCGATTTCTCTTCGCGCATCTTTGACTTTAGGATAAAATCTTATGACTGCCTCTGCAAAGCATTCTGACTTCACTTTCATGCTGTCAACCAGGGTTCCGTCCCAGTCAAAGCCAATGACATCAACGTTTCGCTTATGCATGATGCAGGAGATCAGAGGAGGATATTTAAAGCTTGTGAAGGATTTTGAGCACGAGATATATCTTTCAACTATTTCTTGAAATATTTGAATAGGTAATAGGCCAGGAGGCTCACCAGGAAGACTACTGGTCCAGAATATATTGTTGTTGACAGGAAAGTCTGGAATTGCGATGGGCAATAGCCATCTGTCTTGCATATTACCATGAAGAGCCCGAAGATTTTTCCTATGATGAAGTATGCCAGCTCAACAGCTAAGGTGATGATGAGCGCAATGGCGATTGACTTCAGGATTTTATCAGCCTTATATTTCAACCTTCTGATGAAGAAGACGATGAGAAGAATCGCGATTATGACCAAGAATACAAGAACAAAGAAAGTCCATGTGAAAATCTGAGTTGCAGCAACAGTCTCTTCTGCCATTGACTAGGTTATTCCTGCTTCATATAAAAACTTATTGGAAGCGTGGCTTGCCTGTAATATGAAAAAGAAAGATTTATATTCTTGAACTTGTTATTAGTTCTTATGGTTTGTTACGACGCTGTTACTTTCAGGAAAAAAGAAGACTTGCCAAAGATAAAGGCAGACTTGGATGCTCTCATCGCAAGCTATGATGGGAAATTAGTCATGGCCTCGGACAAAGAAGATATGGATATATTCGAAACGCCTGAAGGCGTGATAATCAGGAAGCTCTATAAGGACAATTCATTTTTCAGGTTTTTGTCATACGGGATACCTGTCAACCTCTTTCTAATGGGATTGGATGAGATAAAAGAGAAATATAAGTGAATTCTTGTGAATAATACTATCTGAATGTTTTAAATTTTAAGATGTAGATTTCTGTTTAGAATAATGCATAGATGAATGGCGAAACTGCGCTGCTCTGGGAGAAGATGATGAGGATGCTCACTAGCACGAGCATCACGATTATTGGTATGAGCCACCAGGCCTTCCTTACTTTAAGGAACGACCATGCTTCTCCTAGCAATGTCTTGTTTTTTCTCATTAATTATCGCCTATTGTCAAGAAGGTATCTTTTATTTATAATCTTTTCGCACTTCTAATCATTAGCGTATTTCTCGCTGTCCCACATATCTTGAGGATTGTCTGCTCTTTTTATCATGAACTTGTCCATCACAAGACAATCGATTCCTGTTCCCATCATGCACTTGTAAGCATCATAGGGCGAGCATACTATAGGCTCTCCCCTGATATTGAATGATGTATTGATTAGTATGGGTGTGCCTGTTATCTTACCGAACTCCTTTATCAGGTCATAGTAGAGCGGGTTTTGGTGGCGCCTGATGGTCTGGAGCCTTCCGCTTCCATCCACGTGTGTCACTGCAGGTATCTTGCTTTGCCATTGCTTCCTGATAGGATAGACCATTAGCATGAAGTCTGTTGGCGCTGGTATAGGGTTGTCGCATTCAAAGTATTTCATTGCATCATCTTCGCACACTACTGGCGCGAATGGTCTAAATTTCTCCCTGTGCTTCACCTTGAGGTTCAATATGGCTTGCATGTCCTTGTTTGAGGCGTTGGACAGTATGCTTCTTGAGCCTAGGGCTCTTGGTCCCCATTCCATCCTTCCTTGGAACCATCCTACGATGTTGTTCTCATTTATCATCTTCGCGACTTTTTTCACCAGCTCTTTCTTGTCTTTGAATGTCGAGTATTTTATCTTGTTAGCATCCAGGAATCTCTTGATGTGATCAGCAGGGTAGTCTGGTCCTAGATAGGCGTCTTCCATTACATAGGTTCTTTTCTTTCCAAGTATGATGTTGTAGGCGTAGAATGCTGCTCCTAGGCTTGCTCCTCCATCTCCGCTTGCTGGCTGAATCCATATTTTCTTGAAAGGAGTCTGGCTCAGTATCTTGCCGTTGTAGACGCTGTTCAATCCGACTCCGCCGGCAATCACTATGTTCTCGCACTTGGTCTCCTTGTAGACATGGTTGAGGATTTTTTCAAGCATCTTCTCTGTGATTATCTGGAGCGCTGCTGCGATGTCCTTGTGTCTCTGAGTCATTTCTGCGCCCCTCTTGGTGATTGGCCCTCCCAGCAGGTCGCAGAGCTTCTGCGAGGGCATCCTGTCCTTGTATTGATAGACAAAGTATGATAGGTCCATGGCATAGCTGCCGTCTTCTTTGATGTCAATTACTTTTTTGAGTTTTTTATAATAAGGATTGGTCTTCTTGTTCATGTCTCCCCAGGCGCTCAGTCCCATGACCTTGTATTCTGAGTTGTTCACGCTGAACCCCAAGTATGCGGTGAGTGCACTGTAGAGCAAGCCGATTGAGTGAGGGAAGCGTATCTCTTTGAAAAGATGTATGTTGTTGCCTTCGCCTATGCCGTAGGCAGTGGTTGTCCATTCGCCGACTCCATCCACAGTCAGGATGGCTGCTTTTTGGAAAGGGCTCACCAGGAAGCAGCTGGCTGCGTGGGCCATGTGGTGCTCTACAAAGAAGATGTCTCCTTTGTATTTCAGCTTCTTCCTTATCACTTTGGGCACTCGTAGCTTTTCATTAATCCATGATGGAGTTGAGCTTAGGAAAGTCTTCAAGCTTTTGGGGAATTCTTCCAAGTGCTGCGACAGTAGCCTCTCGAACTTCATGAAAGGCTTCTCATAGAATGCTATATAATCAACCTCGTTGATGGTGATGCCTGCGTATTTTAGGCAGAAGTTTATGGCTCTGATAGGGAAGTCTGTGTCGTGCTTTTTTCTTGTGAACCTCTCTTCTTCTGCAGCAGCCACAATCCTTCCGTCCTTTATGAGCGTGGCAGATGCATCATGATAATAGCAGCCTATTCCTAAAACATACATGTGATTACCTCGCCTTCACCTAAAATTGCCTGTAATACTGCTCAATAGATTTTTTCTTCAGGTCAAGTTCCTTCCAATAGCTCTTAGCCTTGGTTTTCTCCTTGCCAGGATATTTGTGCTCCAGGAAATGCTTGCCTGTGATTTTGGCAACTATTGCCGTAATACCAGCCCCGATAAAATAAACTATTATGAGCAATAATGAATTCACGATTCTGCTTATGTTATGACCGAAGTCCTTGAATCCTTTCCCGAATCCCTTGAAGAACTGCTTTAGCTTGCTCATTTGTCCCTCTGGCTTTTCATTTCAGAAGCCTCTTAACTAAGAATCCCATAAGCACAATCACCAGCGTGATGGCCATGATATGAAGATAAGTCCATGAAGCTGGAAGCTTGTTAAGCAGAAGCAGTATCAGGAAGAGTATTGTCGTGAACAAGAAATATCCTGCTGCAAAGCCTATTTTCTCACCGAGCTTCTCAGTTGACTTGTCCTGTTCAAATATCATTTTGCAGGTGAGAAGCAGCAAATTTATAAATCTTTTCTATGAAGCCAGGCTCAGCACCTGCTCTGTGATGGATACTTATCTCTAGAACAACAATTCTGGTGTGAATATGTAATTATCTAGATACTTCGAATTTAATGCTTGTTCAACTTGTTCAACACCTATTCTGAGAGGTATGTCGCCAAACATATAATCTGGATTCCATTCGCCCTTTGCATAAAATTTTTCTGCCATGATGATTTTGATGTTTCTCATCTCTAACTTAGTTTCGAATGTGCCGCTTTTCTTATTTTTAAGGCGGTCAACTAAGTTTGGTGTGGGAGTATCTTTTTTGTATATCACAATTTCTCGGCTGATTGCTGCGCATCCAGCAGTTACGAAGTCTCCGCCACAATGGGACTCGCCGATTGTGTAATTATATTCTGTCATGGATGGCAGGATTGATTAATAATTTAAAAATGTTCTTATTCTGTAATGAATAATAAACCTTGCCAGATGCGCTTGATATGTCAAGAAGAGATGTGATGGCCATCCGAGTACATTCAGAATTGAATATAGCAGATATTTGGATAGTTTTATAAAAAAACATTTTTTCTAGGATTAAGAAATGCCACAAAGATACAGAAAGATTAAGGTTCATAATAAAAAAAATGCTTCTGCGAGTAAGCCAAGGAAGAAGCCCAGCAGTTGGAAGATAAACCTGTTAGTGCTCCTGGTCACCATTATCATAGCCCTTGTCCTGGCTGAGCTCATAGCTCGGATTTTCCTGCCTGACCTTTACAGGCCAGATGCTAAGTACGGCTGGAGAGTGAGCCAGCCCGGAATAGTGCACAAGCAGGTAATGGATGACTATAATGTCACCCGGAACATCACTGTGCAGTATTTTGAGCATGGGTTCAAGCGCTGGGGCGACTTGTCAAGCAACAAGACCAGAGTTTGGATTATAGGCGATTCTTTCGCAGAGTCCCCTCATGTTTCAAACGGAGAAGAGTGGTATTCTTATCTTGAGAGGGCATTCCCTAACATGACTTTCTTTGTGTACGGATCCTCGGGCTTTGGCTCTTTGCAGGAATACTTCCTGCTGGACGAATATTTTGACGTCATCAAGCCCGACATCCTAATATTCCAGATGCACTACAATGATTTCCTGGACAATGATTATAGGTTTGAGCTCAAGGAGTATCCTTTGAGCAACCAGGCAGAGAGGCCTTATCTTGAGGATGGCAAAGTGATTTACAGGCTTCCAATCAGATATGCTTGGCTGAGGAAGGCTAGCAGGATAATGATGTATGTGCTGGCGGGGCATGATGTAGGATTGAGGAATCAGATTATGCAGGACAAGAACAAGTTTTATAATGGCTTGTATGGTGAAGATTTTCATTACGCTGATTTTTCCCAATCAAAGATTTTTGAAGGGGATTTCAATGAGACACTGGAAATCACAGCACAGATATATCATTTGGTCAGGCAGAGAGCAGGCGACATACCCATCTACCTTTTTAGCGCAGACACCCGTTCAGTCTGGGCTGAAGAATATGTTGCCAAGGCTGCAAAGCTGGAATACATCCCTGGAGTCTCCCAGGAGCCCATGTCCTATCAGTTGCGCGGCATCAACACCCAGATAATCAATGACGGCCATTGGAACCTTCTAGGCCACAATATCGCAGGTGAGTACATCGCAAACTATCTGAAGAAGAGCTTTTCTGATAAGGGAATCGTGTAAGAATAAGGTGATTAAATTAAAAAAATAAAAAATTTTTGGCGTTAGATTTAAATAGTACCCTTCATTCTTTTGAGATATGGAAACCTATCTCAGGTATTATGCGACTGATAAAGGGCATCATGCTTCTGTAGAGTATTCTTCAGGCCTGGGATTGGACTCAAGATTCCCTACCTTAGAAAAAACAGCAAAGAAATTATTGGAACAGATACATCAGGAGAACGAATCAATCCCTTTGAAAAGGCAAAATGGGCCAACCAAGCATGATGCTGAGCAATTAAATCTCTTTGATGAGAATCCTAGGCCCTTGACCAAAGAAGAGGAAGAAAAATTCTTGAAGTTGCTGGGAATCTGAATCAAGCCAGGATATTCTGAGTAATATTTCACCTAACCTAGAGATATAGCTCTCGCAAGAAGTAGTAGCAGCCTTCACCGCATTGAAAGGTTTTGGGGGGTGATTCAAAAGGTGAAGGCCAGAACTCAGTAAAAACTGACCATGAAGTTATTTTGAATCTGAATGTAATTGATGAGTGGGATAATATATAAAAAAAATAAAATAGTTTAGGGGGTAAAGGGTTTTAACCCTAATCCTTTTCAGTTGAAGATCTCGATTCCGAGCTCGTCAGACAACTGCTGCTTGGCGCTTGCTTGCTGCTTTGCGCTCAGCTTTCCAAGGATCCAGGGGCTCTTGACTCCTGTGATGATGGTCATCACTGTTATCTTGCCCTTCATGTCATCTGTGACTCTTGCTCCCCAGATGACGTTGGCGTCATCGTCCATGCTCTGGGTTACTAGCTCACCGACCCTGTTGATCTCGTCCAAGGTCATGTCTGGGCCGCCGTGTACGTGGATGATGGCTCCTGTTGCTCCTTCGTAGCTGATGTCCAGTAAGGGGTTGCTGAGTGCGCCTTGCACTGCCTCTTCTACCCTGTTGTTGGTGTCGCTTGCGCCTACTCCGATGCTTGCGACTCCCCCTTCTGTCATGATTGCCTTTACGTCTGCGTAGTCCAGGTTCACTAGGCTGGGAACTGCGATTGTCTCGACAATTCCTTTTATCATTGTGGCTATCAATTCGTTGGCCACTGCGAAGGCTTGCTGCACTGGCAGGTTGCCTGCTATCTGAACTAATCTGTTGTTGTCAATGACTATGACTGTGTCTGAGGATTTCCTTAGCTGCTGCAGTCCGAACTCTGCCTTGTCTACCCTGGCTCTCTCGATTTTGAATGGCATGGTGACAGTGCCTATTACAATAGCGCCTACGTCTTTTGCGACTTGGGCTACTATTGGGGCAGCTCCTGTTCCTGTTCCGCCTCCCATTCCTGCGCAGATGAAGGCCATGTCTGCCTCTCTGAGTGCATCCTTGATCATGTTGATGCTCTCCTGCGCTGCTTCTGCACCTCTCTCCGGGTATCCTCCACATCCTAAGCCTCTTGTCACGTCTTTGCCGATCAGGAATTTCCTGTCAGCCTCGATCATGTTCAAGTGCTGCTGGTCTGTGTTGCATGCTACTATCTCTGCTCCTTTGATGCCTTTCTTGTAGAGCCAGTTTACCATGTTGTTGCCGGCTCCTCCGCAGCCAATTACCTTAATGTTGGCTTGCTTTACTTCTATCTCTTCATAGGCGTTACTTTTCTGCTTCATAGCGTTGTTCACGACGAAGTCCATTTTCATTTACCCCCTGCATTTTTGGTTTTTTTGCTGTTTTTTTTGTGTTTTGACAAATATATCCTGTAAGATATATGTTGTATCGTCAAAATCTTTATAAATGCGGATTACTATCTCCACTACTAGAAGCCATACAAAATCGAAAGCTTGATCAGTTCGCCAAAACTGATTTTTTCCGTCGAATCGCTCGCCAAAGCGACTAAAACTTTCGGTTAAAGCCAATAACCAATCGTTTTGAATTACATTCTTTAGGTAATAAGTTATATTTAAATATTGTTGTTCTGTAAAATATATATTTCACAAATAAAAAACGTGTTTCACTGTTTTTGTCGTCGTTTTCCTGGCCATCAGGCAGGCTTTTCCCAAAGAATCACTTTCTTGCCAGGGAACAAGCCCATGCCTTGCATCTGGTTGAACTGGCCGGGCTCCAGGACCAATTCTATGATATTGAAATTGTTCTTCTCCTTGATCTCCCCAACCTTCTCCTTTATTATCTTTGAATCGACACCCGTACCTATTATTAGTATGTTGGCCTTGTCCTGGGTTGCCTCTCCATGCAGCACAATCATCTCAATGCCTACGAGCTTGGCCACTGTCTCGACGAATTCATCAATGAGGGTCTTCTTCTCTTCCAGCACGCTGTGTAAGTATTGCGTGTTCTTGTTCTTCGCTAATGAGTAGAGCTTGGTCTTCTTCACCAGGGTTTCCTCAATGATCCCGAGCTGCTTGATGTGCTTGATGATGCGGAAGGTGGATGCTACAGGCACCTTGGTCTTCTTGGATATCTCACGCAGGTAGAACTTGTCTGTCTTGTCTGCCGCAGTCTCGAAAAGGAAGAGCTTTAGAATGGCCAGTGTCTTCTTGTCGAAAAACTCCTCAATGATATTTTTTGCTGGCACAATTGATATCCTTTGGCATAACTAATATTTAAATCTTTTCAAAAATGGAACAACGTTCCACTTTTGGAACATTATTCGTGTTTCAACGGGGAAAAAGGATGGATTTTTCTGGGCAAGATTCCAGGTGAAAGGAAATATATGTGATATATTTATAATCAGGAGACTTCTACAGAGAGTTATGAGCATATCAAAAGAAGAGCTAGAGAGCCTGGTAGACAAGAGCTTCAAGGAGCTGCAGATCAATGGCCAGGCCAAGGAGAACATCCATAGGTTATTAGGAGTCATAGAAATAAAGGATACTAATACATATCTGCACCAATTAAGGACCGGCTTGGTAGCTCCTGCCATCGCCATTGCTCTGGGCAAGCAAGCTAAGCCATTAGGATACGCAGGTGTGCTTCATGACATCGGTAAGCTCACCATAGATAATGGCACATTGACCAAGCTTGACAGCTTTGACCACATGGATGTGGAACATATGAAAGCCCATGTGCTCAATGGCTACCGCATACTCAAGGGCATACATGACTTCTCAGCAGAGATGCTGCTTTGGCATCATTATTTCAAGCCTCATGACCCTTACCCTACAGAGAAGGAGCTGAAAGAGCTCCAGTCCAATCTGCCAGCCCGCTTAAAGAGGCAGGCAAAAGAGTATGGGCTTTATCTTGCTTTTGCAGATGTTTATGATGCCCTGGTCACAAGGGATAATAGCGTCTATGGAAGAAAGCTCAGGCCTGAAGAGACTCAACCTGAAATGCTGAAGGCCTTCCCTAAATACACCAAGCTAATTAACAAACTCTACAAGAAAGGAGTTCTCGGAAGGAACTATGATGATTTCTTCAAGACAATAGAGAAGTATGGATTAAAAAAAGGAGTAGAAAAGATTTCTTCTTCTCGTTATGCTGCTATTTCTGCTGCTCGTACAGCTCCTCAACCAGCTGATGGTCAGAAACATCGCTGAGAGCCTTGTCTTCTCTCAATCTGATAAATCTTGGGAATCTGAGAGCGTAGCCGCTGCCATAGGTTGGGCTTTTCTGTATCTCTTCATAATTGACTTCTATTATTATCTTTGGCTTGAGCCTGACAGTCTTGCCTTCCTCTGAGATTATCAATGGCTTGAGCAGATTGGTGAGCTCTTCAAATGATACTCCTTCTTCTTCCAGCTCCTTCACACCTGTGCCTACTTTTCCCATCTCCAGGAATTTGTCTGCTTTCCTGCAGGCCAGAACATAGGAGGTGAGCCATCCGCTTCTCTTTCCTGTGCCCCACTCTGCTCCTACAATCACCAGGTCCAATGACTCCATGACCGGCTTTACTTTTACTCCATAGCCTACTCTGCTGCCTGGCTTGTAGATGCCTTGCAGGTTCTTGACCATCACTCCTTCTTCTCCTACCTTCAAGGCTTCTTCATAGAACTTCTCTGCAGCTTTCAGGTCATCTGTTATGATTTGCTTTGCAATCACGAGCTTCTTAGCGTGCGGAATTATTATCTTCTCAAGGATTTTGCGCCTGTTGATGAAAGGCTCATTCAGCAGGCTCTTGCCCTCATAGAGTATGATGTCAAACACATTGACTTCAACAGGGAAGTCTTTTGACATCTTGTCAATCTCATACTTTCGCCTTATCCTCTGGCTCACTGATTGGAAAGGCAGGTACTTGCCTGTCTTAGGGTCAAACCCTACTGCCTCAGAATCAATTATGAATTCATTTGCATCAATATATTTCTTGATGAACTCCACTACTTCTGGGAATTGCTTGGTCACTTCGTCCAGCCTTCTTGTGAATATCTTTATTTCATTTCCTTTCTTGTGTATCTGCATCCTGAAGCCGTCATACTTATATTCAAGGGCGCATGGCTTGCCCACTGTTTCAAAAGCATCTGCCAGGTCTTTGGCTTTCTGGTAGAGCATCACATTGATGGGTGTGCCAGGCTCAAGAGCCAGTTCTCCCAATGACTTTTCTCCTTTCTTGATTATCATCTTGGCTACTTCGCCGTAATCTGCTTTAAGGTCAAAGGCGTGCTGCACAGCCTCTACCAGCCTCTTGTATTCCTCCCTGTTGTCAGGGTTGATAGTTTTCTCTTTTTCATCGTAGTTGATTTTCACTTTCTTGTCAAAGAAAGCCCAGACAATTGCGTCGCGCATGCTTCCGCTGCCCACGCCCACACGCAAGTCCTCTAATACAGTCCTGATCACATATTTTGCTTCGAGTGGTTTGGCGCTTGAGAGGAGCTCTGCTATCATCTGAACCTTCTGGTCCACGCTTCCAGAGCCTTCCAACTCAGGAAGCTTTCTCAGGTTGTCAAAGACTTTCTGCGCAGTGAGCTCCTTGCTGAACAGGGTTGCCTGGCTTTTCTTCTGCACCAGCTTCTCAGCCACCATGCCTAGGTCTCCTATCTTCTTCCATTCGTCCTCTACTTTCTCAGGAGAGCTGCCTGTGGCTACGCTGATGGCCTTGATGACCAGCCTGTCGCTCACACCTATCTTGGTCTCATCCCAGAGAGGGAAGAGCCTGCCCTGCAGCATCAGCACTATCTTGTCAATATCATCTTCCTTGGTCTTCTTCAGGAGCTGTGATATGATGTAAGTCTTCTCCAGCCTCTTGCTGGTCTTCTCCAAGGCTTCGTAAATGCTGGCAAGTTCAGAATATTTCATGACGATGAGAAAGATATGGAGGAAAGTTTATATAGTTTATTATGTTCCTGCTTTACAATATGACTAAAATTATTGGCACAGGAACAATTGATGGAAAAGCCTACACTGCAGATAAGCCTTACAGGGTTGATTTGGAGCCTGTTGAAGAGTTTATTAGCAAGCTTGAAGAGGCTCTGGGCAGCGAGAAGAACAGGAAAGAGAGAAAATCAGTTGAGCTGACAACCTATTTCCTGAAAGCTG
>JBGOZE010000010.1:0-23898 GCA_041479965.1 Candidatus Nanoarchaeia archaeon
ACAGATTTATAATCGTGCTATTGAAGAATTGCCTATTTCTACAAGTAAACATAATTCTGAGTTTCTAATAAAACTTGTCGACCGTATGCTCTCCCTTAACAAGCGTCTTTCCGAACTCGGTGACAAGAACACTTCCGAGTCTGCGAAGATTAAAGCTGAGGCTGAAAAGACTGATGCTGAGATCGATGAAGAAGTCTATAAGCTATATGGTATCACTGAAGAAGAGAAGAAAATTATTGAGGAAAGTCTGAAATGACTGACTATAAAATATTAAAGCAATTGCTTAATGAGGATGGGAAGAAATTCCCAGCGAAAGTTGAAGTGATCTGCGGGAAAACATTATCTAAGACTAGAGACTGGTGGAAAGCCATTCTTCTTATCAAGGTAAAGTATGGTCAAACAGAGAAATACCAGTTAAGATTGTATGGTTGGCGTTGGAGTAAGAAGAAAAATAGGTATGCTAACATTCAGAAATTCAATATTTCTCCAGCACGTTATTTAATTGATTTACTTCAGATATTTCAAGTTTTCATACAAGAGTCTATACGTAAGGGTGAGCATGTATCGATTTATGAGAAATTGGCTGATAGAATAACTGAATTGCAATCTGCGATGAATAATACCAGGTCTAAAGAGCAAAAAAATCAAATTCCTGTAATGGAAGGGAAGATTAAGGAGTTTGAGAAGCTATTGAAAAAGAAGAAAGTCAAGGAAAAAGAGCTTCAGAAATTTCTTTACAATCATTATTGGATGTTTGGCTCTCAATATAAGTCTATCCATAAAGAAAAACAAGCAGGAATGAAAGGAAGGAATGACTTTTTGGCTGAAAAAGAGGCAGGTTACTATGATATTATTGAATTGAAAAAACCCGACCATCCTTTATTTACCTCAGGGAAGACACCTTCTATGAGCAAAGAGTTAAAGGATGCCCTTTCACAAATGGCTAAATATTTTGACTATTACCATAAGCATTATTTATCGCATAAAGAAGAGACCAAAATGGATATTTTATACCCTAAAGGCATAATTGTTATAGGCAGAAGAAAAGATAAAGAAAAGGAAATTTTGAAGGCTCACGAACTCATATTAACTAAGGTTGAAATTCTAACCTATGATGATATCCTAGATAGAGCAAAACAATCTATCAAAAATATAAAAAAACGAAAAACTAAGTCTTAACTGCCCCCCGACTCCCTGACGAACGACTGACTAAACTGACTGAACTGTGCCTATTTGCGGCCTGTAGCATCCCCCGCTTCCTCTTCCTCGTCACCTTTCTCCTTTAGGAAGCGCCTAGAATTCTCTGTGTCGTTGAGAAACCCTAGCCCTTTCATCATGAAAGCACACTAACGCCTTGGCGAAGCAATCGTTCCCTGGGACGGTTATGGGAAGTTTAGCAAAATTTCCCACTCAAAAACCTTTGGTTTTTGTTGTCAGCTGTGATGTCGTGGATTCTCATGTTATTAGAACAATCTTAGCAATTTATATACCTGATGTCAACATGTCCAGTGTGGACGGAAATCTTTCGGTAGCACCGGACATCTTCGCGTAGCCTATTTAAACTATAACTTATTATCTCTTCTTAGCATGCCATCGAAACATTTAAATATTTGCACAGATTACACAGTTTTACCAAATGTGGAGGTAGAAGGCATGCCAACAATAACCTTGTCAATCCCCGAGGACATGAAGAAGGAAATGGACGGATTAGAGTTTATTAACTGGTCAGCTGTAGCCAGGGAAGCTATAAGAGAGAAAATATCTGAACTAGCACTCTTCAAGTCCATTGTCTCAAAGAGCCGTCTGAAGGAAAAGGATGTTTCGAAAATAGCAGACAAGATATCTGCTTCGATGCACAAGAAGTACAAGGAAAAGTTTCCTGGGCTGAAATGAATGAAGATTGTGATTGATGCTAATGTATTGTGTGCAGCATTACTTGCCAAAGGCAAAACAGCTGAACTCTTATTCTCAGACCAGATTGAGCCTGTAGCGCCAGAATTATTATTCACAGAGCTTGAAAGGCACAGAAAAGAGCTTGTGGAAAAGACTAAGCTATCTGAAAATGACCTCCTCTGGGGGCTGAAGCCGCCCAGTATCCCACGACGAGTATTTCAAGCTAGAGCGTGATGCTCAGCTTGGTTCAAAATGTATTGTTCAGTTTCGCTAAATTGATTATAACCTACAGTCACAGCGCATCCACCACGACTCCATAAGTGTCCTTGAGGATAACGAAGGCGAGCCTTCGGATGATTTTTAAAAAAGTAAAAGGAAGACGCGCCCTTAAGAAGCCTGAATGCTTCCTCGGGAAGCATGCCTTTCGGCAAAGTCACGAGTACGTGGATGTGCTCGGGCATGACATTCATAACGTGAACTTCGATGTCATGCGCATTTGCAACCTTTCGAACGCAAGCGGAGATTAAATTTTTATACTCAAACTTACCAAACATCTGATAACGATATTTGGTCGTAAATTCCATATGCCAATAGTTTATGCCGACCTTATGGTTGTCATGCCTTAACTCAACTTTCACAAAATCCATTTTTGTCACGCTCCGCGCGACAAAAAAACTTTAGAGCTCACGCTAAATTGATGGATTTAAGTGCGTGCGCCGGATTTCGTCGCGCGCATTTTTTTATGATAAAAAGAATACAAAAAACTATCGGAGGAACGGCAAGGCAATTCCTCTACACACAAAGTGTGTAGTATCCTTGCCTACGAGAATGATTTTAGCACTCTTCTAGCGCTTTTCAGAAAGAAGATAAGGATAATACCCGTGATAGAATTCGCAGATAAGCTAGCAGAGGCGAATGACCTCTTAAAAGGCCACAAAAAAGACACTGAATTTGTCGCGCTAGCCTTAAAACTTGGTTGCCCTTTATGGTCAAAGGAGAAAGCTTTGAAGAAGATAAAGAATATTGTTGTTCTTGATGCTGATGAAGTCGCAAAAAGAATTCTCTAGCAACTCTGATCGTTTTGTTGACGTCAACAAAATGGTCAAGCCTAGTTTTGGTATGATAGAGTTATCGAAATTTTGTCGACAGCTGAAATTACCTTGATGAGCCTGAAAAGGTCAAAAGGAAAAGGTTGAGATAGAATTGGCAGACACTATCTGCCAAATTAGTCTGGAACCATTATGCTGAAATTAATCAACAGCTTCCACCTTCATAATAAGAATTAGATGTGGAAGCGAATGAATTCCTTCGTCCAGAACTCTCTCACTTCTTCTTTCTCGTAACAAACCAATACCAAGTGATTAGAACTATTATGGTGAATCCTGCTCCTATCAGGAACCAGAGTGCGATGTTGGTTGGTGGCGTCTGCTGGACTACTTGGATTATTGGCTGAACAATCGGCTCTGTGATGTTCTGGGTGATATTCTCAGTTATGTTCTCTGCTGCTTGGCTCGCAGCTGTCATCAGCAGCCCTGCTCCTTCTTCAACTGCCGGAGCAATCGCTTTCTCTGCAACACCCGATCCTCTTGTCGCATAATCAGCCATTAGTGGCGCTGCTGCCATGAGCTTCGCGCTTCCAGCTTTTATCATGAGCCTGTTGAATATCTCGATCACCGCTCCTACTGCGAGAACAATGATGCTTATCGGTAATATAGACCTAAGTTTGTCCCTGAAGCTTTCTGTCCTGACACTCTTCGGAGCAATAATAATCAGTTTGTTAGCGAGAGAATAATGGTTGACTTCTTTTCCTTTTTCAGAATAATGGAATTCTTCTGACTTCACCAGGTTAGCCTTAACAAGCGCTTGGAAATTGTAGTGCACAGTGGATAATGGCAGCTTCAATTTCTTTGCCATGTCGCTCTCCGTGGATGATTCTTCCTTGCTCAGAACATCCAGTATCTTCCTCGCAGTATCATTGCTCATCACCTGGGCCAATGCTTTGGACTCTTTCTCTTCCAATGATACCAGCAAAAAAGGGTCTTTTGCCATAGCAAAAAGGTAGGTTAGCCAGGTATTTAAATGTTAAGATAGTTGCGAACCAGCTTAAAGCTAACAGTCAGAACTATGCGCCTTATTTATGCTTCCACTCGTAAAGCAAGACTCTAGGGGAGTGCTTATCAGGCTGAACTGCGTAAGGCGCTTTCTTGAGCCAACCCCTGGGAAGCCTCCACTGCGGCCCTGGCTGGATGTCGAACTTGTCATCGCCGTACCATTCAGGCCCTGGCTTGATCATATGCATAGGATATTTGGACATGTCAGGCACAATGATGGGCATGTTGTCACCTGGCGCGCACATCATCCTGTACCCTTCTCTCATCTTCCTGTGCTGCTGGAAATAATTAGGATGCAGATGATGGGATTGGGCTTTATCATATTTTGCCAGGCTGAACCTGATCTTGTCCTGTGGCTTGTATTGGCCGAATCCAAAGGTGCTGGCGATGGCGATGTAAGACGCGAGAACTATTCCTGCAAGTGTTTTTTTGTGTTCCATGCGAAGCAATAAGGTCATCTATTATAAATATTTTCTCGCTATTTGCTGAGAGTGAAAAAATATATAAGGAAAGACATCAATTGCTAGTGCATGAAAGCATCTTTTATCAGCAAATCAATATTGGTGCTCCTGCTATCAGTTTCTTTGCTTCTTGCAGGCTGCGGCACTCAGAGCATCAGGGAAGTCAAGAGCGAGGATTATGTAGGGAAAGAAGTTGCTGTTGCAGGTAGTGTAGGAACAACTATCAAGATCGGCAGCTTGTCAGGCTTCACCCTCACTGATAAGAACGGTGACACTATTGGCGTGAAGAGCGATGCCCTTCCGAAGGAAGGCTCTAAGATGACTGTTCGTGGCGTCCTCATCAAAGACACCATCTTCGGCTATTACATCCAAAGCAAGGAATAAGCTTTTACACTCTTGCCTTTTTTCCGTGCATAGCTTCAAACCAGTTTGAAGACTAAAACATATTTAAATACTTACTATACTCTACCATCATATAAGAAATAAGCTTTCGAGGTGGAAACATGAAAAACCATATCATTATTGTGGGACTGATTCTAGGAGTCATATTTTTAATAGGATGCGCAAAGCAGCCCGGCCAGATTGTTGGCAATGACAGGGACGAGCACGGATGCATTGGAAGCGCTGGCTACACTTGGGATGCAGATGTTGGCGCTTGCATCAGGTCTTGGGAATTGAATGATGACCAGAAGAGGGCTGCGAAGATTGCAGTTGCCCCTCTGAGCTATCCTGTAACTGTTACTGCTGTTGATGTTCTCAAATGCGTAGGTTGCTTTAATGTGCATCTGCAAAGGAATGATAATTCACAGCGAATGGTGGTAAGGTTGTACAATTGGGAGATAAGAAACACATCTAATGAAACTGCAACTGAATGCGGTGAATGCCCAATGCTTAGCCAGCCTGCTCCTGGATGGTGCGCTGACGGAACAATCCAAGCAGGCGAGAAAGATGAGTGCGGATGCCAAGGACCTCCTAAGTGCGTGAGGGCTTGCACAGAAGAGGCAAAGATATGCCCTGACGGCTCTGCTGTCGGAAGGGTTGGCCCGAATTGTGAATTCGCACCTTGCCCTGGAACTGGAGGCGTAGGAATGGCTAATCCTGCCTCTGTTTTTTGTGAGAGCCAAGGCGGGACTTTAGATATGAGAACAGATCCAGTTAATGAAGGCACTGTCGGAATTTGCATCTTGAAGGACGGCACTGAGTGCGAGGAATGGGCTTATTACAGAGGAGAATGCACTGAATAAATTATTTTTTATTCTAGTATTCTTTTTCTAAGCAAAAGAAATAGCTTCATGAGAGCAGGCTGCTATGCAGGCCCCGCAGTCTATGCACTTGGACTTGTCAAATTCAACTAATTTTCCTCGTTTCAATGCTTCGGACGGGCATGCTTCTACGCAGCCATTGCAAGTCTTGCCCCCGCAACCGCAGTTAGAGCATTTTCCGTCTTTCCAGCAGCATTTCTTATAATCAATCTTGATAGGCATGGTATTCTCAGGTTTCTGAATGGTTTATATATTTTATGCAAAAGAAAAAATGATGAGCTTATTTTATGTTCAGCTTCTTCTCCAGCTCTGCAATGTCATAGATAGTCTTGATGACTGAATCAGGGTTGAGGCTCATGCTGTGGATACCTGCTTGCACCACGAACTCTGCCATCTCTACGAAGTCGCTCACGCTCTGGCCGCAGATGCCGATGTACTTTCCTTTCCTGTTAGCGACTTCAATCACTTGGCCTATCAGTTTCTTGACAGCCTCGTTCCTCTCATCATAGATGCTCTGTATGAGCTCAGAATCTCTGTCCAAGCCCAAGGTTAATTGAGTCAGGTCATTGCTGCCTATTGAGAACCCGTCAAAGATATCCAGGAACTGATCCGCAAGAATCACATTACTGGGTATTTCGCACATAGCATAGATCTCAAGCCCGTTCTGGCCTTGCACCAATCCGTTCTCCTGCATGACTTTTATGACTTGTCTTGCCTCATCTAGAGTCCTGCAGAAGGGAATCATCACTTTGATATTAGTCAAGCCGAACTCATTCCTTGCCTTGAGCAGAGCCTTGCATTCAAGTGCAAAGGCTTTCCTGTAATGCTCGTTATAGTATCTTGAAGCTCCTCTCCATCCTATCATGGGATTGTCTTCTTTTGGCTCAAAAAGGTGCCCTCCTATGAGGTTGGCGTATTCGTTGCTCTTGAAATCACTGGTCCTCACAATGACTGGCTTCGGGTAGAAGGCTGCTGCTATCTTTCCTATGCCCCTGGCAAGCCTGTTGATGAAGAATTCTTCCTTGTTATCATAGCCGTTGGTCAAGGAATTGATCTTGGTCTTGAGCTTCTTGTCTTTTATCTGGTCGAACTCTATGAGCGCCATCGGGTGGATCTGTATTTCTGAGTTGATGATGAACTCTTCCCTTGCGAGCCCGACTCCATCATTAGGCATGAAGCTCTCCTTGAAAGCTTCAGCAGGATTGCCGATATTCATCATTATCTTGGTCTTGACCCTTGGCAATGAGCCTACATTAAGCTCTTGTATCTGGAACTTGAGAAGGCCTTGATAGACAAATCCTTCTGCTCCTTGGCTGCAGTCAACAGTGATCTCCTGGCTGTTTTTCATGACTTCTGTTCCATGCTCTGTTCCTACAAGGCAAGGTATTCCTAGTTCTCTTGAGACAATGGCTGCGTGGCAAGTCCTCCCTCCCCTATTGGTGACTATTGCGTCTGCAATCTTCATTATAGGCTCCCAGTCAGGGTCAGTCATGTCTGTGACCAGCACTTCTCCTTCCTTGAACTGGTTGATGTTGCTCACGTCCTTGATTATCCTCACCTTGCCGCTTCCTATTTTTTCTCCTACAGACTGGCCTTTGATAAGGATTTCTCCTTTGTCTTTGAGAACGTACTTGGTGAGCTTGGTCAGGTCTTTCAAGGCGTGCACTGTCTCAGGCCTTGCCTGGACAATGAATAATTGGTTAGTCAATCCGTCCTTGGCCCATTCAATATCCATGGGCTTATGATGGCCTGCTTTCTGGGAATAATGCTCTTCAATAATGCAAGCCCATTTAGCCAGGGTGATGACCTCATCGTCAGTAATCACGAATTTTTTCCTCTCAGCCACAGGCACCTTTATGTTCTTGGTGCTCTTACCAGCTGCCTTGACATAAATCATCATGATATCCTTAGAGCCAATCTTCTTGCCAACAATAGGCTTGAAGCCTTTGAAAAGCGTAGGCTTGAAGACTATGAATTCATCAGGATTGACAGCTCCCTTGACAATATTCTCTCCCAAGCCATAGGAACCGTTAATAACAACTGCATCCTTGAATCCTGATTCTGTATCAATGGTGAACATGACTCCTGAGCAGGCTTTGTCAGAGCGGACCATCTTCTGCACTCCAATGCTGAGCCCGATCTTGAAATGGTCAAAGCCCTTATCATTCCTGTAGCTTATAGCCCTGTTGGTGAAGAGGCTTGAAAAGCATTTCTTGCACGCTTCCAAAACCTGTTCATCACCTCTGATATTAAGGTAAGTCTCTTGCTGGCCTGCAAAGCTGGCATCAGGCAAGTCCTCTGCTGTGGCACTGCTTCTCACTGCAACATCAATATCGCTCCTGTCAGGATTATAAGCTCCGCACAAGTTCCTGTAAGCTTCAAGAATCTGCTGCTTAAGGTCAGAAGGAATCTCTGCTCCGAGAATGAGCTGCCTTACCTTATTACCTTTCAGCTCCAGATCATCCATGTCCCTTGTGTTAAGGCCATAGAGAGCCTCCTTAATCTTATCCCTGATACCTGCCTTATCTAATAAATAGAAATAAGCTTTTGAGGTTATAGCGAAGCCATTAAGCACACTAACGCCTTTCATCACAAGATTAGTATACATCTCTCCGAGGCTGGCATTCTTGCCACCGACCAAAGGCACATCCTCAATGCCGGTCTGGTCAAACCACAGAATAAAAGCATTAGCCTTATCCAAACACTATTCACCTCTTTTTATTAATATAACTATATAAAACTCATTATTCTCCTTAAAAGTATATAAACTTTACGCTAATTAACAGAGAAGAATTGACTGATGAAAGTCGTTCGGGAGGAGGCTCTCACCGAGAAGAATATTTATAAATAAACCCTGCTTCCCTTCCTCACTTCAGAGTAGTTCGGGGGGACGAAAAGTGAATAGGAACTTGCTTTACTTTCATATACCAACTTATTCTGTTAAATTCATACAAAAACACAAGAATTCTGTAAAAAAACGTTTGGGGGAAAATAAGATGAAGAAAGCACTAATTATAGGACTAGTATTAATGATAGTTTTGTTGTGTACTGGATTTACAATGGCAGCCACTACTACCACAGCCAGCGCGCCACATTATCAGCTGACAACGCCGAGAGCGCTAAACACGTGCATTGCTGCCTGCGGAACAGTACCGGCTGTTACTAATCTTGCAGCATCTTACAAGTACGAGATTTGCGTCGATAACTGCAAGCCATTGTTTAACAACATTAGTGCTTATTTTGGAAAGCAAAGCATCACCGATGTGTTCGTCTACATAAAGAATGCAATCAGCAGCGGAACAGGCACACCAGGACTGAATTGCTGGGATCTAAACGCCAACAAATTATGTGATGTTTTAACAGAAGATAAAAATCATGATTCTAAATGTGATGCAATTGACTGCCAAGGGCCAATGGGATTAACAGGAGCAACAGGAGCTACAGGTGCGACTGGAGCAACAGGAGCTAAAGGAGATACTGGACCAATAGGGCCAATCGGATTAACAGGAGAAAAAGGTTTAACAGGAGATACTGGAGCAAAAGGAGATATTGGACTAACGGGACAAAAAGGAGACAAAGGTGACACAGGACCAATAGGATTGACTGGAGATAAAGGGGATACAGGTGCTACTGGAGCTACAGGACTGCAAGGACTAAAGGGTGATAAAGGAGATACTGGGTTAACTGGAGCAACAGGTGCAACTGGAGCCACAGGATCTAAAGGTGACAAAGGAGAGCCTGGCACTGATGCAATAGTCACATTAGAAAAAATCAAAGAAGTAACTAGCAATAATTTCCATAACATAGGCGGAGTGGATGCGGATACAATTTATGATGACACAAACTTAAAAAACAGAGT
Source organism: Candidatus Nanoarchaeia archaeon (assembly GCA_041479965.1). Classification (GTDB taxonomy): domain Archaea; phylum Nanobdellota; class Nanobdellia; order Woesearchaeales; family SM23-78; genus SM23-78. The sequence continues at coordinate 9,587 of JBGOZE010000010.1, forward strand.
GGGCGCTCTTGAATCCCACACTCATTCAGAATATCTTTTGAAGACAGGGGATACTGGAACAGGAAATTATAATTTTAGAGGAGCACTTACTGTTGGAGCTGCTGGCAATGTAGCTAGTGGAACCTATGCTGTCGCAATAGGTGATTGGACAACGGCAAGTGGAGCCGATTCAATAGCAACAGGGCGGGCTACTCAAGCTACTGGGGCGAGGTCAACTGCCATGGGTTTTATTTCAATAGCCAGCGGAGAAGATTCAACAGCAATAGGAGTACAGACTCAAGCTAATGGATATGGTTCAACTGCAATAGGTGTGGAGTCAAAAGCTAATGGTTCTTATTCAGTTGCCATAGGATTGCAGAATACGGCTAATGGAACAGGTTCAATAGCCTTGGGTTATCAAACAGGAGCTTCTGGTCAGTATTCCACTGCCATGGGGGCGGGTTCAATAGCTAGTGAGCAATATTCTACAGCAATGGGCCAAGAGACAACAGCCAATGGGCCAACATCAACAGCAATGGGCGCTTATACAACTGCCAGTGCTCCTTATGCAATAGCAATGGGCAAAAGCACAACAGCCAGTGGTCAAACATCAACTGCAATGGGTAAGGGCAGTCAAGCTAGTGGAGACACTTCGACAGCTATGGGCGCAAGCACAATAGCGAGTGCACAATATTCTACAGCCATGGGCGTGAATACAAATGCTGGAGGGTATGCTTCAATAGCAATGGGTGCAGGCACAACAGCAAGCAATGAATATGCAATAGCAATGGGTTCAGGCACAACAGCAAGTGGGCAGTACTCAACAGCCATGGGAGCGAATACAATAGCCAGCGGGGCTGCATCAACAGCAATGGGAGTAGTCACAAAAGCAATTGGTGACAATAGCTTTGCAGCCGGACACTCAGCTATAGCCAATAATAAAGGAACTTTTGTCTGGGCTGACACTTCTGGCAGCGAGTTTACATCAACTGGAGATAATCAATTCTTAATCAGAGCATTTGGAGGAGTAGGTATTGGGACTAACAATCCTGCTGGATACCAATTAAATGTTAATGGAGCTGCTAATGCAAATCAACTATGCATTGCTGGTGATTGTAAGTCTAATTGGCCAACTACTGCAGCAGAAACAGATCCTAAAATTGATGCAACCACAGACGGCAAGTGGTGCAGAGGAACAGGAGATACTGTGACATGTGACCAGGATGCGCCAACAGGAAGCTGTAATTGTGCTTCAGATATTTCTTTCCTCCAAACACAAATAGATTTGCTCAGAGAAAGGATAGCTGCTCTTGAAGGAGCCCAACCTATCTGCGACGGCTCTTGCGGACACACCATTCCAACGGTTAATGTGATATTTAACCCGAGTTCTCCTATTGTAGGAAACACTGTGAGCATACCATTAGTCGCCAGTGATCCTGATAACTCACCACCATGTGTTGCGAACCAGGCATTAAGTGTGGTATCCTCATTTACTAATAAACCTGTTGGCAGCACTGCAGGTTTAGTCAATGCAGAGACTATTGGCCCATCTTTTGTGCCTGATCTTGAAGGCAGATATACCATCCGTACAACAATATCAGATGGTACTGGTTGCTCTTCATACGATGAAGCTTCAATTAATGTTGGGCCTGCGTCTTGTGTTCCAACTCAACCATCAACAGAGGTCTGCGATGGAATTGATAATGACTGCGATGGAACAGTAGATGAAGGCTTTGACCTTGTGACAGACCCTAACAACTGTGGGACCTGCGGAAACTCATGCCAAGCAGCATATGCATGTCGTGGGAGCTCATGCAAGACCAGTTGTGATGACAATTCAAATTGTAGAGCTGGCTATTTCTGTTGGGCTTTATCTTGCAATGCAAAACATCAAAATGGAGAGTCATGTTCTGTGGACTTTCAATGTATAAGCGGGAATTGCGTTGGAAACATATGCTCAGCTACTGCTTGCACACCACCAGGAACAGCAGAAATCTGCAACGGAGTAGATGATGACTGCGACTCCTCAATTGATGAGGAACTAACATCTCCTCTGTGTGCAAACCAAAATGGGGTGTGCGCGGGCTCAAGGCAGACTTGTGGTGGAATTAGCGGATGGCAGGCTTGCACAGACAGCACATACTTAGCTTTTAACTCAAAATATCAAGCAGGAACAGAAACACTTTGCGACGGCGTAGATAATGACTGCAATGGTGTTGCAGATGAAGATTTTTGGATGACTGGTCTTAATGGTGTTTCTTATTCTGGCGTTGGCAAAGCTTGCGGAGCAGGCATTTGCTTGGGAGGAACAACCGTGTGCATCACGAATCAACTGGCAATAAAATGTAATTCAGAATCCAATGCTATAGCTGAAACATGCAATGGATTAGATGATGACTGTGACGGAACAGTTGACGAAGACACTGGCGGTGGAGCTTGCGATGGGGCAGATGCTGATTTATGCGCAGAAGGAGTGACTGTCTGCACCGGCGGAGCATTATCATGTACAGATATCACTGGCAATAATTTAGAAATCTGCAACGGAGTAGATGATGACTGCAATCCCGCAACTGCGGACGGCTCAGGAGAATCGTATAGTAGTTCATGTGGTGGTAGTTTATGTGCACAAGGGACATATACCTGTACGGGCGGATTGATAAAAATGACTAATCCACAAATCTGTGATAACAGTGTTTGCTATGGTCTAAGTCCTTATGCTTATGCTAACGATAGTGCCATACAATATTGTAATGAATACGGGCTTGGTTACGTAAGTTATCAGTATATTAATGTTGGGCAGACAAAGTTTTATTATTGGTACGGAGGTGTTTGGATTCTGAAAGACACAGCAACTGGAACTATAACAAGTATAACTTGCAGCAAATGAAAAGCCCGGCTGTTCCATCAAGCTATACGCCACTTCCGTAAACCCTAAATTTTTTTTCTTTTCTTTTTTCTGGTTTTATCTTGCGAAAAACATTTAAACATTAATTCGCACTGGTTTTTTATCATGTCTAAAGACATCTTCGAGATTAGGTTCCACGGGAGAGGTGGCCAGGGCGCTAAGACAGCTTCAGCTCTGCTCGCAGAGGCTGCCATGGAGCAGGGCAAGTTTGTGCAGAGCTTTCCTGAGTACGGCGCTGAGAGGCAGGGTGCTCCTGTCAAGGCTTTCACTCGCATAAGCGAAAAGAAAATCTACTTGCATTCTGGCGTTACTAATCCTAATGTGGTCGTGGTAGTCGATCAGACTCTTATCAAGAGCATTCCCGTCATAGAAGGACTTGATGATTCTGGCCTATTGATAGTCAACACTACTCAAAGCATTGATGAAGTCAGGCATAGGACTGGCTTCAAAGGAAAGATAATAGTCATTGACGCTATCAAGATCGCTCTTGAAGAATTAGGCAAGGCAGTCACCAACACTGCGATGCTTGGAACCATTGAGAAAGCTACCAACATAGTCAATTTCGAGCAGCTCAAAGAGAACATGTTCAATCATTTTGTTAATGACCTTGGCAAGGATATTGCTGAGAAGAATGTCAAGGCTTTTGTAAGGGCTTATAACGAGACTCAGGTGTGATATGGAAGAGGAAAGCGAGAAACCCAAAGGCTGGAAAGACATCCCTATAGGAGGGAAAATCCTGGAGGCAGGCAATAGCCGCAAGTACAAGACTGGTGATTGGAGGACTTTCAGGCCTATTCATAAGCCTGAGCTCTGCACTAATTGCATGATCTGCTGGATGCTCTGCCCTGACTCTGCCATCAAACCAGGAGGAGTTGATGATAAGAACAAAGGGCAGAAAGGATTGAGCAATAATCCCAAGCTTGGCAACTTCGGCGGTTTTGACATGGACTTTTGCAAGGGCTGCGGCATTTGCGCAGAAGAATGCCCATTCAAAGCAATTGAGATGCGAGAGGAAAAAGATTTCAAGGATTAAAAAAATGGTAACCAAGACTAAGAGAGCATTGACAGGCGCAGAGTGCAGCGCAGAAGCTATGAGGCAGGTTAATCCTGACGTGGTTGCTGCCTATCCTATTACTCCTCAGACTGACATCATGCATGCTTTCAGCCAGTTCGTGGCTGATGGAACAGTTGATACTGATTTAATCACAGTAGAGTCTGAGCACAGCGCTATGAGCGCTTGTGTCGGAGCAGGTGCTGCTGGTGCTAGGACAATGACTGCGACAAGCGCTAATGGACTAGCTTTGATGTGGGAGATTGTCTACATAGCTTCTGGCTTAAGAATACCAATGGTCATGAACGTGGTTAACAGGGCTTTGAGCGGTCCTATTAATATTCACTGCGACCATTCTGACAGCATGGGCTGCCGTGACTCTGGCTGGATTCAGCTTTATTCAGAGAATGGAGAAGAAGCTTATGAGAACACTTTGATTGGTGTGAAGATATCAGAGCATCCTGATGTCCTGTTGCCAGTGATGGTCTGTCAGGATGGCTTCATAACCAGCCATTGCGTGGAGACAGCAGAGACCCTTGATGATGAGAGCGTGAAGCAGTTCATTGGTGAATACGCCCCTCATTATCCTTTGCTGGATGTTGACAAGCCAGTCACCTATGGACCTTTGGACTTGTTTGATTATTATTTCGAGCATAAGAGGCAGCAATTACTGGGCATGGAGAATTCCAAGAAAGCAATCAGGCAGGTGTTTGATGAGTTCGGAAAGATCACTGGCGAATATTATGATTTCTTTGAGGGCTACATGCTTGAGGATGCTGAGAAAGTGATTTTCTGCTCTAACAGCAGCGCAGGAAGCGTGAGGGTGATTGTGGATGAGCTCAGGGCTAAAGGAGAAAAAGCTGGCCTTATGAAGATGAGAGTTTTCAGGCCTTGGCTTAATGAGCAGGTTGTTGAGAAGCTTAAGAATGCAAAAGCAGTTGCTGTGCTTGACAGAAGCGCAAGCTTCGGAGCTCTTGGAGGGCCATTATTCATCGAAGTCAGGGCTAGCTTCCATGAGAGCAACAACAAGCTTGGCATCATCAATTATATTTTCGGCCTAGGAGGCAGAGAGCTTGACCTTGAGCAGATCAGGAAAGTCTTCAACGAGCTTGAAGATGTGAAGAAAGGCAATACTGGAGAATTAGTCAGATACCTAGGAGTGAGAGAGTGAATATACGTGAACTAGCATTGGATGGGGAACGCTTAGCATCAGGTCATAGGCTTTGCCCTGGCTGCGGCTTGAGCATCATTGCAAGGGCAGTCATGAGAGGCACAAAATACCCGATCGTCGTTGCTTGCGCAACTGGCTGCCTGGAAGTAAGCACAACCATCTATCCCTACACTGCCTGGAATGTTTCCTGGATCCATAATGCTTTTGAGAATGCAGCTGCGACCATCAGCGGGGTAGAGGCTGCTTATAATGTTCTTAAGAAGAAAGGAAAAATCAACAAGGAAATCAAGTTCCTTGCTTTTGGCGGAGACGGAGGAACCTATGATATTGGACTACAATCCCTCTCCGGCGCTCTTGAGAGAGGCCATGACTTCGTCTATGTGTGCGTTGATAATGAAGGCTACATGAACTGCCTGAGCCTTGATTCTCTCATCATGACTGAGCACGGCTTGAAAAGAATAACTGAGATAAAAGAAGATGACATGATTTATGCCTTCAATCAACAAGATGGAAGCCTTGTTCTGAAAAGATGCACTGGCGTATTCGATAATGGGATTAAGGAAGTCTTTGAGCTTAACACACTGCACCACACAATAAAGGCGACTTCAAACCACCCCTTCCTTATCGTGAAAAGAAACGGCAAAGCAGGAAAAAACACTCTTGTCTGGAAGAAGCTTGAGGAATTAAAACAGGGTGATGAAATAATAACCCTAAAAAAACAGCCAAACAAGGAGAAATACCTCTCCCAGATAAAGCAAAGGGATTATTTTGCAGACAATGACTGGTTCAGCTCTGAGAAGATAATATCGATAAAGCTTGTCAAAGAAGAGCCCACTCTTGACCTGAGGGTTGAGGGCGAGCATAACTTCATAGCAGACGGCATAGTTGTCCATAACACAGGCATCCAGCGCAGCAGCAGCACTCCCTACGGTGCCTGGACAAATACTTCTGCTGTCGGCAAATTGCATCAGGGAAAAGAGCAGTTCAAGAAGGACTTGACTGCAGTTGTTGCAGCCCATCACATTCCTTATGTAGCCCAGGCGAGCCCTCACAATTACATGGACTTGTTAAGAAAATCAGAGAAAGCCTTCAACACCAAAGGGCCTGCTTTCATCAATGTGCTAAGCCCTTGTGTTCCTGGCTGGAAATATCCTATGCATCTAAGTGTGAAGATGGCAAAGCTCGCAGTCGACACCTGCTTCTGGCCTTTGTTCGAGATAGAGAATGATAAATGGACCTTGAACTATGACCCCGGGCCTAACAAGAAGCCTATGATTGAGTGGCTTAAAACTCAAGGAAGGTTCAGGCACTTATTAAAGCCAGAGAACGCCCACATCATCGAAACCATCCAGAAGAATGTCGATGAAAGATGGGAGCAGCTCAAGAAGCTGTGCGGCAAGTGATTCTAGAACAAATAATGCGGAGCCTTTGAGTAAAAAGTCGATTTTCCAAAAGCTATTTAAAAAAAATACGATATCCTGTTTGCTGTGAGTAAATTAATAATCCCGAAAACATATGTGCAAGAGTTAGGATCGCCTCTTATTTTTCTGGCCGGTCCCATAAGAAGTGCACCGAATTGGCAAGATGAAGCCGTAGAGCTTATATTTTCGCAAGAACCTAATCTGGTAATCGCTTCGCCAAGAAGAGGAATACGGGATAAAATCGCTCAACACGTCATATCTGGCGATGAAACATACTTCCTAAGACAAAGAGCATGGGAAAGGCATTATTTAGATGTTGCATCAAAAACAGGAGCAATTTTATTTTGGTTGCCAGGCGAAACAGGGCATGATTGCCAAAAAGTCTTTGGCGCGATGACAAGAGTTGAAATTGGGCAATGGATGACAAGATATGATTTTGATAAAAATGTGCGCTTCTGCATTGGGAGTGATGGTAGATTTCCTGAATTGCACACGATTGAATTTGACTTAAAAATGGATGCTCCGGATAAGGATATTAAGAAAACGCTAGAGGAAACTTGCGCCGAAGCAGTGCGGCTAGCATATCAAAAACAAGGCTGATTCTAAATTGAGGAAAAAAAAATTAAAAGAAAAAAATCTTAAAAAAATTTATCCTCACTTCTTAGCCTTCTTCTTGACAGCTGGCTTCTTTTCAGCTTTCGAATCATAGAATTGCATAGGCTGATGCTGCACAACCTTAGCTGCTGGCACGTGCTTGATGTGCGGGTGCAAGTATAAGGTGTCTACCAACAGGATGAACAGCAAGAGGAACATGTTCCTGATAAAGTTCAGGAAATAAATTCCTTCAGCTGACACGAAAGTGCTTATGGTATTCACCAATGAAGAGCCTACAAACCCAAAGACTAGGTAAGCCAGAGGCACTGCCCAGCTCCTCATCTCATACTTCTTTCCCAGGAAGAAGCCCATTGCCACGATGTTGAACAGCACAAACATGAGTGAGTACCAATTAAAAAACCCCGAGCCAATCTTACTCTGCGCCAGGAGAATCAATGAGAACACTCCTAGCAAGCTGATCAATAACGAATAAACCCATAGAAACCTTTTTGGCGTTGGCTTCTGAAAATCCATGCTTCACCACCCCTTATTTTTATTTACTTATTATTTTTGATTATCCTCTGATTATTTTATGGGAGCGGTAGTATTTAAATGTTAGCAAAAGAACAGCAGGAATCTCAGCCTAAACAACACTGAAAGGCAGGTTCAAAAATCCGAAACTCAAGAGAAAAGACAGGATTATGAAGATGCCTAGCATAATAGTCAGGATGGTTCCTGTGCTCTTCGGGAAAAGGTCGTTGTCAGGCGCAAAGGCAAAGATGATGAATGCAAAGTATAGTAGCACTTGGATTGACAACAGGACTATATGGAATATTATGTTGTTGTCGCCTGCAATAGATTTGGTCAGGAATATTATGACTGCTGATATTAAAAAAGAATAGCCAAAAGAAAGCCCTGGGCCTGTTCGTACTCTTCCGACAAATAAGAAAGCCAGCATGATGAACAGGATGATGAAATAGAATAAAACCTCAGAAACTGCCTGGCTATTAGAAAAGTCGATGATGCCTTTCAAGCCAACAATGGTCGGGGCTACTGCCATAGTAATACTCTTGTTGTTCTTATATTTAAAGTTTCGTACTATTTGCTGATCAATTCTTTGGTTTCCCTTGCTATCTGCAATTCTTCATTAGTTGGTATGATGAGGATCTTGACTTTGCTGCTGGGCTTGGAGACGATTATGGACTGGTTTTTCCTGTTGAGCTTCTCGTCAATCTCAACTCCTAGCGGCTTAAGGTATCTGCAGATGTCCCTTCGCACATGCCAGGCGTGCTCTCCTATGCCTGCAGAGAAGACAAGAGCATCCAATCCTCCAAGCAAAGCAATGTATCCGCCGATGAAAAAAGCTGTCTTGTGGGCGAACAATGACAGGGCCAGCTTGGCTCGCACATTCCCCTTCAAGCTCGCTTTCCAAAGGTCTCTTACGTCCTGGGTCAATCCTGAGATTCCCAGCAAGCCACTCTTCTTATTGAGCATATCCTCAACTTCTCTCAGCTTGAATCCCTTGTCCTTCATTAGGTAAAGAGGGATGTCAGAATCCATCTCTCCAACACGCGTGCCCATCATCAACCCATCCATGGGCGTGAACCCCATGGTCGTATCAATGGACTTGCCATTCTTGACAGCTGCCAGTGATGCTCCATTCCCTAAATGGCAAGTGATTATTCTGGATTCTTTTTTTCCAAGCATGTGAATGGCTTGGTGCGAGACGTATTTGTGGCTTGTGCCATGGAAACCATACTTCCTGATCTTGTATTTCTTGTAGATTTCATAGGGCAATCCATAAAGATAGGCTTCTGGAGGCATGGTCTGGTGGAAGGCTGTGTCAAACACAGCCACTTGAGGGGTTTTGTACTTGTGAAGCACTTTCTTGCAGGCAATGATGCCAAAGAGATTGGGCGGGTTGTGCAAAGGAGCCAGATCAAAGAGTCGCTCAATGGTCTTGATGACCTTGTCATCGATCAAGGTGGGCTGGGAATAAAATTCTCCTCCGTGGACAACCCTGTGGCCTACAGCATTGATCTCTGAATAATCCTTGATGACTCCTTTTTCTTTCAGGGACTTGAAAGCCAGCATCACTGCATGAACATGGTCTTTCACCATTTTCTTCTGCTCTTCTTCCTTGCCATTGAACTTGAACGACACAGTGCATCGCTCCAAGCCTATGCCGTCAATATGGCCTGCAAGCATGACTTCCTCATGTTCCATATCAAACAGCTTGTATCTCAAGGAGCTGCTCCCTGAATTAAGCACAAGAATCTTCATGGATGAAACCTCCTTTTTTTATTGAGCTTCTGCAGCAGTTATCACAGTGACATCCACAATGTCCTGGATAGAGCATCCTCTGCTAAGGTCATTGACAGGCATGTTCAAGCCTTGCTGTATTGGGCCAATAGCATGGGCCTTGGCCAGCCTCTCGACAAGCTTGTAAGCGATGTTGCCAGCATCCAGGTCAGGGAAGATGAGCACATTAGCATCTCCTTGAATAGGTGAACCAGGGCATTTCTTCTTAGCCACCTCTGGGACAAGAGCAGCATCAACCTGCAATTCTCCTTCGATAATAAGGTCAGGCCTCTTGTATTGCGCAATCTTAGTGGCTTCAACAACCTTGTCCACAGCACTGTGCTTTGCAGAGCCCTTAGTAGAGAATGAGAGCATGGCCACTTTTGGCTCGACTCCGAATTTCTTAGCAGTCTCCGCAGTGTTGATGGCTATCTGCGCCAGGTCCTTAGCATCAGGCTCAATGATGGTGGAGCAATCTGCAAAGAACAATAGCCTCCCATCATCAGGCCAGACCATCATGAACAAGCCGCTCACCTTTCCAAAAGCTTCTTTTGTACCTATTATCTGGAATGCAGGAATAAAAGGCTTGGTCTCGCTGTTGATGCCGCTCACCATCCCATCAACATGGCCTTGCTTCATCATCATGGCGCCAAAGAAATGAGGCAACAACATGGTTGCCTTTGCATTCTCCAGGGTCATGCCTTTGCTTTTCCTCAGATTATAGTATTCCTGGGAATATTTGTCATAGTTAGCATCGAACTTGGGGTCGCGGACTTCTGCGCCAGCAACATCCACGCCAAACTCCTTGGCTTTCTGCTCAATCTTCAATCTATCACCAATAAGAAAAGGTTTGACAATCTTTTCCTTGAGCATTATTTCAACAGCGCGAAGAATCTTTTCTTCATAGGCCTCTGGAAAAACTATTTTTTTAGGATTGGCCTTAACCTTTTCCTTCAGGTTATCTAATATAGTCATCATGGATACTCACCTCTTATGGAAGCACGAATAAGCTCTAATAGTTATTTTCTTGATTGTTTATCATTTAAAATGATTATTCTCAGTTATAAAAACTTTCTCATATCCTTGCCTGCTTCCATTTGACTTTCAGGAAGTGGGCGCTGCAAGAAAAGCAAGGGTCATAAGCTCTTATGAGCTTCTCGACTTCAAGTATGATATGGTCCTTGTTCTTCTTCTCCGCAAGCATGGCTTCTATGAGCTGTCTTACATTGGCTTCCATGGCTCTCAGGTTCTGGGCAGTTGGAGTTATGATGTTGCATTTCTCCACAAATCCCTTGTCATCCATAGTGTAATCATGAAACAATATTCCTCTGGGAGCTTCCACAGCGCTGACTCCTCGCCCGGCCTTTGGCCGCAGTTGAGGTAACCCTTCGAATTTGAAAGGATGGTTGAGAAGAGCTATTCCTCGCTCCACCCAATGGACCAGCTCTATTGCCTGGCAGAAATTATTATAAAAAGGATTGTTTAGAGGCAGCTTTAATTTTGCTTGACCAAACAGTTTCTTGGAGTTCTTGCTCAGGCTCTTATAATTGTTGTTGATTCTCGCAATTGCTCCGACACAGAAAATCTTTCCCTGCAATTTGGAGAATTTTCCTGTAGCATAAGGCATGATTTCTTCATCAATATGATTAGTGTAATCATTAGGCTTGATTTTTAAGCCAGAAAGAGTGATGATGTCCCCAGAAATAAGGGGAGCTTCTCTTTCAGGGTTTAAGGAAGCGAAGTCCATATCTGCCCTAAAGATTGGCTGCTTGAGCTTCATGAATAATCTTGCAGTCGCAACTGCTTCTGGCAAAGCCTTCTTCAACTCCTTTTTCAGATAATCAACTGTCTTCTTGTCAGGCACATGAGTGAATCCTCCGATGACGCTGGTGAAAGGATGCATCTCTTTTCCGCCAATCTTCTGAACCATCTGGTTGCCTATCTTCATCAAGTGCAAGGCTGTGAGCACTTCTTTCTTGTATTTGCTTGCCATTGCAAGCGCAGACTCATAGCCAAGATAATCAGGCAGGCTAAGGAAATAAAGGTGCGTGGCGTGGCTCCTGATCCTCTCAGCAATTGACAAGAGCTCTCGCAATCTTCTTGTCTGCTCAGACACCTTGATTCCCATGGCATTCTCAATAGCCTGCAAACAAGATACTGTGTGGGCGCAGGAGCATATGCCGCAAATCCTCGAAGTTATCTCCTGGATGTCATCATATCTCTTGTCTTTTACTAATCCTTCAAAGAAGCGAGCGCCTTCAACTACTTTCAGCTCGCATCTGGTCAGCTTGCTTCCCTGGATGTCGACGTACAAGCTGCCGTGGCCTTCTACCTTGCAAATGTGATGTAATTCTAGCGTAGCCATTTTATTTATTCCCCTCAGCAGTTTTTGGTTTTGCCTTCTCTTCAAATTCCTTGAACTGCAATGCATTATATTTGGTCATCCTCTTGACAAGCAAGTCAGCATCAAATCCTTTGTCTTTTAAAACCTGCTTTCCGGACTCAAGATTAGCATCTTCAAGCAACCCCCTGCATCCTGTGCACGGATGATTGAAGCTTGGGCAGAGCGCTCTGCACCCGCCGTTCATGAGAGGGCCGAGGCATTCTATTCCTTGGTCTAGCAAGCAATAATTCTCTTTGAGGCTGCACTCATGGCATACTGCCTTGTCATAGGCATTTAGTCTCCTTCCTTCAACAAGCCACTTAATCACTTGAGCAATCTCTTCTTTGCTCGGCGGACAGCCAGGAATATAAAAGTCAATCTTGACATATTTATGGATAGGAACAGAAGTGATTGATTTGAGCCTTGGCTCTGAAGGGAATTTGTTGCCATACACCACTTGCTCAGCTTCTTTTGCTTCTTTTTCGCTGAGAAGGTGCTTCATGGATTGCACTCCTCCATGGCAAGCACATGCCCCCAATGCCACCAAGATTTTGGCTTGCTCTCTGAATTTCATGAGCCGGTCCAGGTCTTCCTGGGAGCTAACGCTGCCTTCAACAAGCAGCACATCATATTCCTCGATGTTCTTCTCCTTGATCATGGGAGCAGCGACAAGGTCAATCTTGTCGAGCAATTCTAGCAGGATGTCTTCGATGAAGTACAGGCTTAGTTGGCAGCCAGCGCACCCAGTGATACTCTGCAACCCGATTTTTAGTTTAGCAGATGGAGTTTTAGTAGGTGCGTTGGAGGGCTGCTTCCAAGCCTTGGTCTTGGCATTAGCCTTTGTCTTATTAGGCTTGCTTTTAATTATTCTATTTTCTTTCTTATTTTTCTCTTTCTTCACTTTTCTTTGTTTAGTTTTAGTCTTCTTAACCATTCTGCTATTCCTACTCGCGCATATTCTTGATCCGGTCATACCTGAACACAGGGCCATCCTTGCAAACATATACTCCTGATATCATGCAGTGGCCGCACATGCCTACCCCGCATTTCATCCTTCGCTCATAGCTGATGTATATCTGGTCGTGGGTGAAGCCCATCTTCTCCAGTGAGATGATTGAGAATTTTATCATGCCAGGCCCTCCGCACACAAAAGCCACTTTGTTCTTCGGGTCAAGCTTTGATTCCTCGACAATATGGGTCACAAGGCACACTCTGCCTTTGTAATCGCTTGATGCCTTGTCAACAGACATGTGCAGGTCAAATATCCTTTTCCAGAGATCGATGTCATTCTTGAAGATTATGTCTTCAGGGCATTTGTAGCCAAAGAACAGGTGGACTCGCTCGAAATCAGCCCTGTGCTTCTCAACATATTTGAGTATTCCTCTCAGAGGAGCCACACCAGTGCCTCCGCCTACAATCACCAGGCTTTTGTCAATGAAATCATTCATAGGATAATGAGTGCCGTAAGGTCCTCTTAGCCACATCCATTCTCCTTCAGCAAGCTTGACTAGGGCATCTGTCACATCGCCCACTGCTCTTATGTTAAATTCAATGTGATCTTCTGAAAAAGAGCATACGGAGATGGGAGCTTCACCTATTCCTGGCACGCTGATCTGATAGAATTGGCCTGGCATATAGCTAACTTTCTCTGGCTTGCCATTTTTTCCCTGCTTCTCTAACCTGAAAAGATAGATGTCACTTGTTAATTTCTCCTTCTTAACTATCTTGTAGGGTTCTGTGCTTATTTTCATTTGCTCTCCATGACTTTTTAATTGATAACTCACACTACTTGAATTTATTGATGACTTCTGTGAAATCAATAATCCTAGGACATACCTCTATGCATCTTCCGCACCCAGTGCACATGTCAAACCCGAATTTTTCCCTGAAATATTGGAGCTTGTGATAAATCCTGTGCTTGAACCTGGGCAATCTTTCTTTCCTGAAGATATAGCCGCCAGCTACCAGCGTGAAGTTCAGGAACTGGCATGAATCCCATTCCTTGAACCTCTTGCCGTGCTTCACATCAGCCTCAAGCTCGTCAATGACGTCAAAGCAAAGGCAGGTGGTGCAGTGGCTGGTGCATTTGCCGCAGCTCAGGCATTTATCATTCTCCTTGCTCCAAGCGGGGTCATCATAGTACTGAGTCAATTCTTTCCTGTCAAGCTTCTTGTCGCACTTGATATCTGGCATGGCAAAGTCATAGTCCTCAAGGTCCATTATCAAAGCCTCGCCCTTAGGGCTTGCTGCTTCAACATAGTACCTGTTGCCTAGGTCGTGAAACATGAGATCATAGTATTTGTCAAGGCTCATTGATTCGCAAAAGCAGTACTTGCTAGGTGCAGGCACGCAATTGATTCCAAAGAGAAGAGTGTTTTCTCTTGCCAGCTTGTAATAGTCATCCTGGTATTCTTTTGAGTTGAAAAGCCTGTCAAGCCTGAGCAAGCCATTGAAGTCGCACAGTCTGGCTCCGAATATGATCCTGGACTTGATTTTAAGATTCTCCT
>JBGOZE010000011.1:0-23883 GCA_041479965.1 Candidatus Nanoarchaeia archaeon
ATGTTCATGATGCCGATCCCTCCGACGAGCAATGAGATTGAGGCTATGCTTCCGAGCAGGATGGTGAAGATGTTCTGTGATTCTGCAGCGCTCTCTGCGATGTCTGCCATGTTGCGCACAGAAAAATTATCTGCAGAGCCAGCAGGTATCTTGTTGTAGTCCCGCATCAAGCTCTCGATTTCCTTCTGAGCGCTGTCCGTCGATTCAGCATCAAAAGCAGACACCTGGATGGATTGGAGCTGGGCATTGCCTCCGATGACTCTCTTGGAGACTGCGGTGTAAGGCGCAAGTATCAGGTCGTCCCTGCTGCCGAAGCCGCCAGACTGTCCCTTGGCCCTGAGCACTCCGATGACTGTGAAGACAACTGCCTTGACCCTGATGCTCTTGCCGATTGGGTCTTCATCGGGAAATATCTTGGTGGCTGTGTCAGCTCCTAGCACGCACACCCGGTCGCCTTCCTGCACTTCATTATCGTTAAAGAACCTGCTGCCAGCATAGTTCTGGTCGAGCTGCCAGTTGCCTATGATCTCGTACTTCTCATTGACTCCCTGGATTGAGGTGTTCCAGTTATTGTTGCCGAAGACAACCTGAGCCCTGGTCTGATAGATGGGAGTGGCGTACTGCACGCTAGGGCATCTTTCCAGTATCATCTGCACGAGCTCGAGCTTCAATGGCAGGCTTCCTGCTCCGCTCTGAGCTCCTCCCATCATCCTGCTGCCTGACCTGAGATCGAGGTTGTTGGTGCCCATGGCTGCGAACCTGGCCTCGACAGCTGCCTTGGCTCCTGCTCCGATGCTCACCATGGCGATCACAGCTCCCACGCCGATGATTATGCCGAGCATGGTCAATGCTGTGCGCATCTTGTTGCGAGTCAATGCTCGGAACGAGAGCCTGAAAATCCGAAGCACTCTGATGGGTTTCATCAGATTTCTCCTTTCTTGGTGATGTCCTTGGTGACTTCTTCGCTCTCGATCAAGCCGTCCTTGAGGTGGAGCCGCCTGTTGGCGAACGCAGCGATGTCAGGTTCATGGGTTACCAGGATGATGGTGATGCCTTGCTTGTTCAGGTTGGTGAACAGCTTCATGATCTCGAGACTGGTCTTGGAATCCAGGTTGCCTGTTGGCTCGTCTGCCATGATGATTGAAGGGTTGTTGACCAGGGAGCGGGCGATGGCTACGCGCTGGGCTTCTCCGCCTGATATCTGGTTGGTCTTGTGCAGCTCTCGCCCTTGGAGCCCGACCAGCGCCAACTTTTCATAGGCCACTTCCATGGCTCTCTTGTTGGGCACGTCTGCGTAGAGCATTGGGAGCTCGACGTTCTCGAGGGCGGTTGTGCGGGTGAGCAGGTTAAAGCTCTGGAAGACAAACCCGAACCTCCTGTTTCGCAAAGTGGCGAGTTGCCTGCGCGTGTAACCGGATATTTCCTGGTCTTCAAAAAAGTACTTTCCAGATGTTGGGCGGTCCAGGCATCCGAGAATGTTCATCAGAGTTGACTTGCCTGAGCCTGAAGGGCCCATGATGGCGATGAAATCCCCTGTGTTGATGTTGTAGTTGATGCCATTGAGAGCCCTGACCACGATATCCCCGCTCACCGGATAGATCCTCTCGATATTCTCGAGCCTGATGATGTGGCTCATGGGGATGACTCCTTTCGTTTTTTCTTATGAGAAGGAAATTTGCTCATGTGCGAACTATTTTCCTCCTCATCTGTTGATGGGCGGTATTATGCTTCTCACGCCTTGCTGTAAGCCAGGAGTTTGCTGCTGCGCAGTGTTCAAGCCGATGATCACAGAATCGCCTTCTTTGAGCTCTCCGCTGATGACTACTTTGATTTCAGTCTTGGTGTTATCGCTGATCCCAATCCTGACAGTGACTGCTGTGAGTTTGCCTTGAGCATCCAGCTTCCACAATGTGCCGATGTCTGACTGCTGAGGCCTTCCTGACTTGGCGCCTGTCTTTTGCGTCGGAGAAGCTGCCTTGGCTGCTGGCTCTGTCTTTGTGCTGGGAGATTCTTGAGGAGTGAACCTAAGAGCAGCGCTTGGGACGAGCAAAACATTCTTAGCCTCGCTTATGATGATAGACACAGTCGCAGTCATGCCGGGCATGAGCTTGACATCAGGATTATCCACGTAGATAATAACAGGATAGGTGATGACGTTCTGCAAGTTCTGTGACAAGAAGCGCTTCTGGATGACTTTCCCATTGAAAGGCTGGCTGGGAAAAGCTTCGACAGTGAATTCCACGCTCTGGTCCTGCACCACCTTGCCGATGTCTGCCTCGTCGACATTGCACTGCACCTGCATCTTGCTCAGGTCATTGGCGATCTGGAAGAGTATAGGCGCCTGGTAGCTGGCAGCGACTGTCTGGCCGATGTTGACTGCGCGGTTGATGACTATGCCGTCGATAGGTGAGTTAATCTTGGTATAACTCAGATCGACCTTGGCTGAGTTGAGCTGAGCCTCTGCCTGGCTGAGACGAGCCTGTGCGCTGGTATAGTCTGCCTGGGCATTCTTGTACTCCATATAGGCAGTCTCCAGCTCCTCGACAGAGATGAGCTTTTTCTCGTCCAAAGCCTTGGCTCGGTCATACTTGTTCTTGGCATTCTCAACATTCATCTCAGCTTTTTTCGCGGAAGCCTCAGAGCTCCTGTAATTGGCTTCTTCCTGCTGGATCTTCATCTTGAAGCTTTCCTGGTTGAGCTCTGCGAGCAGGTCTCCCTTCTTCACCTTGTCGTTGAAATCCACGTAAAGCTTCTCGACCTTGCCGGAGACCTGGCTTCCCACATCCACCAAAGTGATGGCTGACAGGGTTCCTGAAGTCACGACCCTGGACCTGACATCTCCTCTGGTGACAGCTTCTTGGCGGTAAGTCACAACCTGCTTCTTCTTTGGCATTAACGCGAAGATGAAGAACACGATCATTGCGACAGCCCATAAAAGAGCACCAAATACCAATAAATTTTTACTGAATTTTTTCATGATATTTCTCCTTTCATTGATTCCTTGATTTTTTTGGATACGTATTGATCTGATGTCAGATGCTGTTGCTGTTGCGCATCTCATCCTCTTGGAGCTTGCACCTGTGATCGTGCTGCTCGAGGATTTCCTTCATTCCATTTTTCATGGAATTCTTATCGATGATGGTGGCCTTAGCAGCTTCTTGGGAGATGAAGATAGACGCGTTAGCCCTGATGGCCAGAAGGAACCCGTCACTAAGCATGGTGTCTTGTATTACCTTCGTGCCATGCATGGTGATGTAGTGGATGGTGGCGTGGGGAGTGAAATCATCCTTCAGATTAAGGACCATCTTGTTGATCTTGATTTCGAACTCTTTGAGCGTTGAAATGAACAAGTCGAAAACCGGCATCGGAACAGGTTCTTCACCGAGGAGCTTGGCGATGTAGCACCCTGTGAGGTTGTCGATGACGACAGCGAATTTCTTGGAGCCATCGGCCTTCAAGACCATGATTGACTCCAAATTCAGGCTCGGCAGCGGCGCGATGATGTCAGCGATCTCGACTCGGATTAATTTTGACTTACTCATGACTGTTTCTCCTTTTTTGCAGCTTGATAGCTGTTTACTTTTCAAAGATGACCTTGGTCTTTTTGCCTTCAATAGTATCAACCAAGGCTAAGATGTCCTTGTTGTGCAGCCTGATGCAGCCAGAAGTAACTTTCTTGCCGATAGAATTCTCATCATTGGTGCCGTGAATCCTTATGAGAGGATTGACTCCTAAAGTTGTGAACTTGATCTCTATAGAGGCTGCGCCCATCATGTTCCGAGGATTGCCTGGCTCTACTATTTTCGGCAATTCCTCATTGTGCTGCTGCATGTAAAGCAACCGTCCCCTCTCTGTCGGATACCAACGAGGATTCTTCTCAGTCTTCACCACATCCCCTTCAAATGGTAGGTCATTAGGGATGAAATTTGGGATAGCAACAGGATAGACAGCTACTGCCTGAGCATCCGTATCTATCAGATACAGCTTTCTCTCTGAGATGCTGACCCTAATCAAGTACTCGTAATCCATTGCCTGGAGAGGCAAAGACAAGAAGATAATAAGCAGAAACAATATTTTGAAGGCTCTCATGTTCCCTCTCCTTTTTTGTTTGTTTAGGTTTTGAACACGCGCTTAGGCGCGCAGGTGAATGATAGAATTAAGAGGTACAGTTTTTTTCTTGTTAGTTATTGAACGGCGATTCTCACCTCCTTCATTGTTTGTTGGTCCATGACATATTCTCACTTTCATTTTGCCTTAGAACGTCGGCGAGATGATGGCTTCTTCCTGGGAGAGCTGGAGGACTTGGAAGGAGTACTTGTAATCATCATCTGATTTGAAGATGCCTTCTTCTTCTGCCCTGAGGCCACACACGTACTTAGGTTTATTCGCAAAGGAGAAAAAGAAAGTCTCCGAGGTTGTTCTTGTCAAACCCGAAGTACATGATATTCATCTGCGAGTCATCGGTGAAGGTGATGATTGCCAGGATTCTCTTGCGCAGCACAAGCTTTTGCTTGATGGTGAAGACGTTGGCTCCGGGCATGAGTTTCACTTTCTCCTCCTTTCTTTTCAGGCTTTAGGTCAATCGACTAGTTTGATTGGACCGAATTTGAGCAGGATCATTAGGCAGCCGAAGAAGAAGATGCCGAGCATAGCTGAAACCTTTATCAGCCTGAGTTTCCTTCTCAGCAACTCCTGTTCCTCAGGAAGCACAGCTTTGTCCAGTTTTTTAGATATCTTCCGATAACTCTTGAAATGTGTAAATATGCCTGAAGCCACATAACCCAGGGCGAATATCGAACCGATCTGAGAGGTACATTTGGTTATCTGGAAGAATAGTCCTGTCATGAGGAAAAGGAAAACACCTTCTTTCAACAGCGCATTATGCAGGAATCTCAGCGAATTGTTTTCTGAATCCTTCTGTAGAGCTTTGGTGATGCACAAGAAGATGTACGCAAAGGCAAGAATACTATTAGCTGCCAATACCATGATCCAGAAAGTGCTGTGGAGCTCCTTTGAGAGCAGAGTCAGTATGTTCAGAGGCAGCAAGATGATGCATAGGAGCGTGAAAAGCAAAGTCGCTAGCCTGATTCTTTTGAAGGCCAAAAAAACTGAATTGATAATTTTTTTCATAGTCTCTCTCCTTTCCTTTTTTTTGAATTAGGATTGGTTGGAATGGATTTTGTTTACCAGGTCTATTATTTCTGAGGTCAGCCTCAGTTTTTTTTCGATTTGATTAAGTGAATAATAGTGCAAGCAGGGCGAGGACTGCTTGCTTTTTTTAAGGAGGGTATTGGGTTTGTCTGGGATGACCATGCCTCTCAGAGCCTCGCCAGTAAGAGGGATGGCTGGGTGCATTGAATCTTGGCCCCTAACTTTGCTCTGGAAATCTCTCTGGAAATCTTTGTCTCAAGAAGTTCTGGGCAGCTTTCTCGCCCTTTAACCCTGTGACTTTGTTAAACCAGCGGAAAATCACAAAGATTGACAAAACCGCATATATTGGTGACAAAATGATAACGACAAAAGCTCCCACTTCATCATTTTCTGCTGTCAGGTTGATGAGACCCAGGCCGAACACGTTAATCAAGATCAAAAAGCCTATGTGGCGAAGCGCGACCATAAGGCCTTTCTTCCCCGTCCCGATGCTATTCATCAGCTCCGGCGTAAGATATTCATCCAACGCTTGATAATCTTCCTTTGAAAGATTCATTTTTGTTCCTCCTTGTTCTTTTCAGGCCTTCTTGAGGAATTGTATCAGCTGGATTACGATGGCACCGACTAACAGCAGCCAGCTCACGGCTGTCAGCACTCCCATGATGAACATGGTGATGCCCTTGACGAAGAAGCTCTTCACGTTCTTGGCGAAGAAACCCGAGAGGAAAACCACGATGTTGAAGGCCGTGAAGACCGCGACGCAGATGAGCCAGAGCCACCAATGGCTGGCGATGTAATCGAACGGAATCATGGAGGAAACCTCCTTTCTTTATTTCGGGTGGCGGAGCAGGTACTCGTGGGTGCGCTTGATGCGAGTGAGGTACTCCTCGGCCTTCTCCAACCCCCAGGCGTGGATGAAGTTGGTGTCCTTGGTCACTTCCTCGTCGGTGAACAATGCCAGGAGGTTGGTCTTGCACCCGTAGCGCTCCTGCAAAGTCTTCTCGACCAATGACCAATCGAGATTAATGACTCTTTTCCTCCAGCCGATCTTGAAGGTGCCTAGCTCAGTGTGCACCAGGAACCAGGGAGCGCAGCGCTCGCAGGAGCAGTACTCATTCTTGACCTCGGTCATCAGGATGGTCTGGAAGCCTGCTTTCCCAAAGGCCTTCATGAAATCCTTCTTGTGCTCGCGGGCCAGGTTCTTCTTATTGCAGTTGCGATGATAGTACTTCCAGACATTGAAGAAGATCTCATCACCAGGCTGGATGACGTAGCCGTCGGCTATGCCTTCCTTCTCCGAAGCCCAGCCTCGTTCATTCTTGACAGCGCGCCTCTCATAGTCGTTCTTCGGGTTAGGATATTCTGGTGAGAGGTCGATGAACCTGTCATTGCGGATGTCGAGCTCGGGCTGTGCGAGATAAACTGCGTTGCTGAGCTGGTAGTAGTGCTGCTTCACAGCGTGAAGGGTCTTTCCCACAAAGCCAGTGAGCGGTATCACCTCTGTGCTTTCCCAGTGGATGATGTCATGGCAGTTCTCGATGGTCCAGCCCTTGCCGCAGGATGCGCAGACAGTGTTCGCGCGGGGAAGGTCGCTGCTGTACGAGAATGAGATCCTGAGCTGGCTCTCGTCCTTGGCATTGGCCTTCAGGAACGCCCAGAATTCCTCGCGGTTGAGGACATCAGGGATGTTCGGGAAGGCTTTCTTTGGGATGAAGCCCATGGCCTTGCAGCAGTTGCCGCAGGTATCAAGATTATACCATCCCAAGATGTAGAACTCGTTCATGCGCTCGCCACGTTCGTACCCTGCTTTGTGGCGTTCACTGATGAGTTCGAGGAAAGCAGGCAATGACGCCAAAGACTCGGCGATGCCTTGCTTGGTGTCATACCACTGCCTTCCAGCCTCATCATGTTGTCTTTTTTTGTCTTCGAGTGAGAATCGAATCATGGATTTTACTCCCTTTTTTATTTTTGTCAGGATTGGATTCTTAGCTTTCAGCTAAAGGCTTTCCTGGCTAGAGCCCTTTCAAAAAGAGAAATGAGAATAGGAGAGGGGCTTACTCTCTCTCAATTTTTTTAGGTTGATCAATTTCAGCCCCTCTTCCAACACCGAAGTTACTCCAGCTGGAACCTGACAGTGACTGTGAAGATGACTGGCCGTGCTTTGCCGTCGATGATCATAGGCTCGTACACCCACTGCTTGACAGCATCGATTGCTGATTGGTCGAGCAATGGGATGGAGCGCAGCACCTTGATCGTCTCTACCCGGCCGTAAATGTCGGTCGTGGCTTCGAGGATGACGATGCCTTCGACTCTGCTTTGGCGTGCCACTTCAGGGTAGACTGGTGCTACTTCCTTGACGAGCTTGGGAGGCTTGATCTCTCCGACAGCTCTGACAGGCTCGACAGTTTCCACTGGCGAGACTGGCGTGACCACCTCCTGGGCAACTTGAGCTTTTTCAGGTGGCGTCGGCTCTGAAGCCTTGCGAGGAGTCAAGACCACCCATAGCAGCACAGCGAACAGGGCGAGGACCAGGAACACGACCAGGATGTTCTGCGTGAACTTGGTGTTGACCTCTTTCTTTTGTACATCCATTCTTTATCACCTCCTTTCAGTACTGGATATGATGCTTCACCTATCGAAGCATTTGTTGCTCTGAGCTAGATCTTCTTCTTGAAGACGATGGCGCCGGTGTTTTTCTCCCTGTGAGAGAGCAGGTAGCCCTCGCCCTGCATGTGCTTGATCATCTTCACGAGCCACGTGTGGTTGGGCTTGGAAATCATCGACTGGGCTTCTGCGATGCTCCCTTGGAAGACGATCTTGTAGCCGTGGATGATTATTTGTTTCATGCTTTTTTCCTTTCGTCTTTTTCTTGGTTTTCCCGGACCGCCTCGCGTCTACAGAATTCCCTTCAGGTCCAGCTTCTGCTTCGCCACACGCTCGACCTTGAGGCTCAATGCCTTGAGGTCAGCCACTTGCTCGACCATGTGAGGCTGGCAGATGAAGAAATTCCCGCCGTCCTTGAGAGCCATGAACCTCTTCTCTCCGATGATGCTCAGAAGGATCCTGTGCTTCTTGGAAGCTCCTTCCAGCCTGATCGTGTCATCTCTGTAATCAGGGTCCTCCGAGCATGCTCCGGGTGTGAAGCAGCACTTCCACTGCCAACCTCTCGAAGAGAGCTGCCTCTTCAGGAAGTCCTTGACGAGATCCTTGAGTTCGTCGTTGACCTGGATGGTTCCGTTAGTTCTTTCCATTGATTCTCCTTTCATTTGATTTTTTCCTTGACTTGCTGATTCGCCTGCTTTATCTCCCAATCCTTCATTCCCTTTGGCCTGAATAGCTTGTTGATCTTGTCCAGGTTGAGGAAGAAGAGAGGAAGGAAAATGATGAGGAAAATTGAGAATAAGAAGGCTTTCACGAGACCTCCTTTCGTCAGTAGACGTCGAGGCTAGTCTTGCCGTTCAGGAAATCCAGGATGATGCTGCGCATGTGGTTGAGCTTGTGACGGGCGATCTTGTCAACATCAGGAATAGGGCGCCATTCGATACTGGTTAGTCCTAAACGGAAGAACAAATCATCTCCCAGGATCTCCTTTATGAGCCGCACACAACCTGATCTGTTTTCGATGGGCTCTCTCATCTGAAAGATGTTCAACACGCACTTGGTGCAGTCAAGCATCTTATCCTCATCGAATGACTTTTGGCAGAGAGGGCACGGCTTCTTAATCACCCACTTATCTGACATTTTCTGGGCTTCGACCTCAGCGTTCGCAGGATTGAATCTTTCTGCGAGCAGCTTCAAGTCCTTCTTGGTGATGTTGATGACACGCACCTCATCTGTCTTCTTCAGCGTGATGGTTATTTCCATGGGTGTCTCCTTTCAGAACTCGAAAGTTGTTTTGCCTTTCAGGATTGATTGTATCATCCTGTTTTGACTCACTCTGAGCCTATGTCTTCTTCCTGCTCTGCCTTTCGCTCCCTGATGCAGATGGCATAGTAAGCCAGCCTGATAAGGAGCACTGAAACTGCGAGTAGGATGATTACTGGCTTCAGAGCATGAAGAGCCTTGATGTCAGAATAAACACAAGTCAGTAAGAAGAGAGCGAACAATACGAGAAAGCCTTTGAATCCGCTCTCAGCATGGTCATAGCACCGGTTGGTTTTCTTGATGAAATGGATCAATTCCTCTCCTTTTTTTTTAAAATAAAAATCAGGGGAGAGGGCGCTTCCTCGAACCTTGAAAGTAATTCGAGAAAGAAATCCCTCCCCTCAGGCTCTGACTAGCTCAGGTGCGATTCTCTGATGTTCTCTTCAGGAAGGCTTAGTGGTCCAGCCTCCTCTTCTTGTCAGAGACAGGCTCCAGCCATCTCTCAAGCCACCTCTCAGCCCAGTGTTTGTCGTCCTCGACGATATGGTAGATGATTTCACCATCTATGACTCCATAGCAGCTCTCGATGGTGACCACTTGGCCTTTGAAGGGCTCCATATCTTCGTCAAATTCCGGGGAATCATGGGGCCGGACAGGGTTTTTTGAGACTCGGACATGGTCTCCTGGCTTGAACTTGGCTTTCTTCATAATCTCAGCTTCTGCCTCTTTTTCTCTCCTCATCCTCTTGAACATCTCTTCAAACTCTTTCAGCTGTTCTTTTTTCTCTGCCAGCTGCTCCTTCCCGTGCTTGAGACCCTCTTCGTAGGCCTCGATGTCCTTACCAGCTATGGTGAGAATGAGATCCGAGAGGGCGCACTGCAGCCTGTTCTTCGCATCTTCGCTCCGCATCTCATTGTGATAGGCCAGGGCTTCCTGAAGCTCTTTTCTCTGAGTCTTCATCCTCTCGAGATCCTTCTTCTGTTTTTCCAGGAATTCTTCGGCCTCTTGAATCATCCTCCTAGCCTTAGCCAAATCTTCTTCAGGAGATGAAGCCCCCTAATCTCTCTGAGAAAATCTGAGAGAGACAACGAGTGTTTTCTCTTTTCATTACCCAATTGTTTTCTCCTTTCATTCAATATGTTTGTCTTGAAAATCCTTAGAGGGTTAGCACCAAGCTTTTTTCTCAGCTGAAGATGCTAACCTCCTCACCTGATCGTCTTCTGCCCACTCAAACCTCATTCTTTCTGAGAGACTGCTCGAACCCCCTTTCCTTTTCAATCCTTTTTCAAGGGGCTTACTCAATCATTGCTTTTCATGGCAGCGATCTTTCAGCCCCTTCCCTTGATATGATAGGAGAGGAACCCCTACTTTTTAGGCCCTTCTTGTTTCTTCAAAGTGAATGCGTCTATCAGGGCGATGATGAAGCCAAATGCCAGGCATCCTGCGCCCATCGCCACCCTGAAGAGAAGAGAGTGGATAGGGCTGGATGAAGCATCTGCTTCCATGCCCATGCCTCTGAAAAGAAAGCATATCACGATTAAAATGGTGGATGCCCACATAAATTTCATGATGAAAAGCTTCTTTCTCATCTAACCCTCCTTTTGATCTTGATGCTTTTCTTGACAACTCCTCTCTGGCCGAGCGGGTGCTTCTTGTCAAGCTTGAATACCATATCAGAAAGCCCTCCCTCTCGCTTCTCTCCAGGAGAAAAAATCTTTTCGTCCGTTGAACCTTTTGAGGCGGATCTTTTTCCTGCGCCTCTCCTTTCTTGCGGATTTTTCCTCCTCGAAGGAAGAATCTTGAAGAAAACTATTCATGACCTTCCAACCTTTGCACATTTGGTTGCTCTCCTTTTGATGCAAATTTCTTTTGTTTGAGAATGAATCAGCTTTGAAAAGAAAAAAACTTCGTGGCCAGTTCCTCTGGAGTTCAGATCCTGCCGATGAACTTCAGGACAGCAAGGCCCAAAGTCACGCAGCTGATAAATGCGGCTGTGATGTGGGCCAGCAATTTGAAAGTCTTGCTCTCGCAAACATATTCAGGCTGGACCTTGACGAATAAGAGAAAGAATAGCCAGATGGCAGGCGCGAAGAGCACGAAGACCAGGCCGATGATGGTGTGCCTGGCGCTGGCAGGGACGATGTTGAAGAGCATGCTTCCAATCCCTACCAAGATGAGAAAGATAACGAGGAAAAATATTTTCTGGATTTTCACGGACATTTTCATTTGCTCCTTTCAGATTGCGTCATTCATCAGGGATCATGCTCCAGGTAAGCACGCGCTTGAGGCGCTCTACTTCCTCTCGCATCTCCTTCTTGACCGCAGGGTCATTCTCAAGAGCGAGGCAGGCTTGTTTAGCCTTGAGGTTCTCGAAAGCTTCCTTCTTCCTGAAGAATTCTGCATCAGTGATTTCTTTCCTGTTGAGCTTGCGCTCCAGAAGTTTGAGCAGGGATTCGTATTCCGGGCTCATCTCTTTCTTGAGATTGAACAGCGCGATAAAAGAGTTCTTGTCACTGCTCATGTAGAGCTGCACGCTCAACACCAGATTGCACAGCATCCCGATGCAGAACATGATGAAGAAGGTCATCAAGGCATGAATCTTCTCGAAGATGGTCAGCCCGAGGAGCACAGGATAGATAAGCATCAAGCTGTAAAGGACTTTCTCAAAGGTTTTTTGCTTGGCATCCTTCTTATAAGCCCACAAGCTGATGTTCTGGACTAGTCTGATAAAAACTTTCTTCATGCTTTTTTTCTCCTTGGAATTACAGAATGAAAAAAATAGGGGCAGCCCCTACGCAGAGCGAAAAAAAGGAGGGGGAGAGAAAAACGCCCAGCGCAAGAGCTGCCCCCTGACTCTGACAAGAAAATTTTCTAGGTTATTCTGGGATAGAAAGAAACTTTCCTTTGCTGAGATTGATTGAACTGAGCTCTTTCATGAGCTTCGCGTGCAGCCAGGGCCTGTACTGTTTCAGGAGGGTGAGGACTTTCTCGACAATATGCATGCTGGCACGGCTGTTCACTCCATTGACTTTCTTGAGCATCCTGCTGATGAAATCCCCGACTTTTTCATCAGTCGCAGGCTGGTAGCCTTCATTGTCTTGGGTAGTGCCTCGCTGGAGCAAGCTTTCCAAGTCCTCCAGATAAGCAGGCCACATATCTGCCTTTATTTTCTTGACGCCCTTCTTGTAGCCTAATACCACAAGGAAGAGTCCTGGGAATATCAGAAGGATGTTCTTGTGGCCGAAGCTGATGATGATGAGCCCAGCAGCCATGATGAGCCAGGGAATGATTTCCCTCAACAGTTTCTTGACTTTATCCTTGTTCATTGATGGCCTCCTCCTTAGCTGATGCTTTCGCTGCCAGGGCTGTACTGCTGGAAGAGCACATCTTTCCTGTCGAAGATGCTCTTCAGCTCTCCCAGGATTCTTTCAGCAGAAGCAATGGCTTCCTTGGCTATCTCGAGCAATGACTCGATAATAGCTGCTTCCTTTTCAGTGATGAGCTGGTAACACTCAAACCAGGATTTGATGCAGCTCATGTTGCTCTTGGCCATGCTCATGTGTGTTTCCACTGATGCGCTCATGTACTTGACATGGGTCAAGACGTAGTTCTTGCTGATCAGTTCCTGGTCCTGCATGATGTTGTTGTAAACAAGGGGGAAAGCTTTCTCCACCACTTCGATTTTCTTGTTGAAGAGAGGGAAGACGTCTTCCAGGACCTCTTTCTTGAGAGCCTTGCTTGATGCTGATATCTCGAAGAAATCAGGAATCTTTTTCATGTTGTTCCTATCCTTTCAGGGTTTTACTTGTTAAGGAAAAACCCGTTCCGCTGTATGATTACGGTGGTCACCCCTACAGTGATGGCTATGCTGAGCAGGAACGAGATGATGTGCCGGGTGTCTTCTTCCAGGTGTGTGCGGGAGAGCAGCTTGTTGATGAACCAGGAAAAGAATGCGCACAAGGTTACCACAAGCGCAAGCCACAGGCTGATGCAGAGGATGATGTGAATGATTGTGGCAATCAATTGCACAAAACTCATTGGTTTCCTCCTTTTAAAATTAATATTTATTCGATGATAATCGCAGTTGCTTTCAAGAGAAAGGCGCCTCACTCAGACCAGCGGCTATCAGCACGACAGTAAGGCGCCTGTCAAATGAGCCTTTCAGGCTTTCTTCTTTTTCACAAGTCCTCGATGCCTAGTTTGGCACTCTCCTTGTAGATAGCTACTTTGGTCTCTTCGAGCTGGTCGCTCGGATAGGTCACATTGAAAGAGCAGATATCATCTTCAGGCTCCTTGAAGTTCCTCATGGCAGAGCAGCGAATCCTGTAATCATCCTTTCCTTTCCACTCTTTCTTCAGGGTTTCCTGCAGGGCGCTGCACTTGTCGATGGCGTCGGGAACGAAAGCCTTCTTAGTGGTTTTCACAGTCACCCTGAGGGTGTTGATGCGAGGGCGCATCTTGTTCGGCAGAGGCTTGACTTTGATTGAAAGATTCATTTGAAAAAATTTCTCCTTCCTTTTCTTCTTACTGGATGGATCGAAGCATGGCCATTTTAAGATTGTAATCTATAGTCTTCATTTTTTTTCACTTCGTCCTCTTCCCTCCAGGAGAACTGGGTGTTATGCCTTTTCGTCCTTTAGGTACATCTCCTCCCAGTAGGCTCCGCCATCCTCTGCGTAATAGCAGGGAACAGTGTCGAAATATAGCTGCAGCTCCCATCCTCTTGGAGGTAAGGGCATTCTGCAGGGCACTCGACAGGATCCGGAGGCGAGAAATCGCCAAGGCCTTTCTGGTTGTTGTCCTTACGGGAGAGCTCTGCGAGCTTTGAGTCATTCAGGATTGAGCCGCACATGTTGCTAATCCTTCTTCCTGAAGTAAAACTTCCGGTGCAAGGTGACCAGGCAGAGGAATCCTCTCTTTCTCATCTCTACCTTGAGAGCTTCCTTATCGTTCCTATAATCTTCTCCATCAGAGTTTTTGATGTAGGAAGCCCTGGCTTTGTTGCCGTTGAACTCGACGTGATAGCTATTGATGATCTCGGTAGTCATGATGTTCTCCTTATTTTTTCAAAAGATGGTTATGGAAGAAAGTTGGTGATAACTTAGGAACGGGTCGTGTTAGTTAGTCTGTGTTTTCTCCTTCCTTATTAGTCAGAGAGTCTTCTCTCAGCTCTTACCCTGGCTCTCTGCTTGAGCTGCTCGTATTCCTCTGGAAGAGCGATGCCTGTCTGCTCAGCCTCTCTCCTGGCAGAGAAGATCATCAGGTTGAAGGCATTGATGAAATTCTCATCCAGCAGCTCGCCTGCGAGTCTGAGCATCTTCTTCACGTGTAGGGAATAGTATCTCTTGATCAGGGCTTGGTGCTCAGGTTTCTCGGATTTTTTCAGCTCGAGGTCTGTGATGATGGTCTCAGCCATGTTCATGTACCAGTTGAAATCGTTCGGATTCACATCGTCCATGGTTTTCTCAGCTTTGTCTAGGCAGCAGTCGAGAGCCTTCAAGCTGAGGGGTGATTCTTGCGTGTTGATCATTGCTAGTTCTCCTTCCCTCAGAAAAAATAGAGTGATGCGGCCATGAGGGCCATCGTGATCCAGAGCACCCAAAACGCGATGGCTTTTACCTTGGCTTTGGACATCCCGTCCATTGAGACCTTGATCTTGAAAACCTTGCTCATAAGGATTCTCCTTTCTCACCTTTTCTTGACGTAGTCCATGACCTTGACGAGGATCTGGTACTTGTAGCCTTTCATGGAGTGAGGAGCTGTCTTGGCTCTTTTCTCCAGCCTGGCGAGGTCATTGGCGTAGTCTTCATAGGATTCCAGGAAGGTGGCGAGCATCTTCTCGGTGAAGAAGTAGACTACGAGCTCCACGAGCTTCTGGTCAGAGGGGCTGATGAGCGTGGTGCAGGCAGTGGCAGCCTTTTCCAGGATCTGGTCGAACATCTTGTTCTCGAAACCTCCCATCTCAGGCAGGAAGTCAATATCTTCCTTGGTTTCCTCTGCAGTCTCATCGCTGAAGAGGTTGATCTCGTTGAAAATCTCCTCGACAAGGATTTCGAGCTCAGTTGCTATTTCACCGAAAGAGATTCCCAGGTTGATGATTTTTTCTTTCATGGCTAATTCTCCTTTGATTAGATTATTTTTCATCAAGATTAAGAGATTGCTCTCAGATTGTTGTCAACAAAGAGGCGCCTCACTCAGACCAATAATTACCTGCGCGACAGCAAGGCACCTTCAGAATGAGATACAGTTCAGCTTTCCCTTATCCTGCCGAACATCTGTCAGGATGCTGTTAGAAAAAGTAGGGGGTTAAACAAGCCATAGTTTATTATATCCACAACCTGCCTAACCCCCTCAGTACGGATTGAGAAAAACAAAAAGAGAAGAAATGATATGGATTTTTTTTAGTCCAGCTTGATCACCTCATCAGAACATTATCATGATTCCTGACGAAGTGGCTGGAACGCATTGTCATCACCTCCTTCCTTGCAATGAGTCATTCTGAAAAAAACTTCTTAGGCCAGAGAAAGCCCCCACCATGATTGGTTCCCAAAATACAGGTTGAGGTCTTTAGAGATCCATATCCAGGATTTTGAGAGGCAGGAGTAAGCCGGTCCAGAATCCTGATATGGTGCCAGAGAGCTGGTAGAACTCGACGTTCATGGCATGCCTGGAAAGATCAGACCCTAGAGTGCCGCATCGGCGGGCAAGCCAAGGAGCTACCTTGTTGGCGAGCGGGATGATGCTCACGATCTGGCCCCCACAGCCAACCAAGGATCTGGCCTAGGTAGCTGCCGATGATGGCGCAGATAGGCATGGCGATGAGCATGACGAGGATGAGCGCTCCGATTTCGCCTCTCTCCCAGTTCTTGAAAGAACTTTTCTTCATGTGATGCTTCCTTTCAGCGAGGATAGTTTCTCCTCTCAGGCTTGTTCGGGCAGGAGCCTGTTCTTGATCTCCTTGAGGCTAGGCTCTCCTTCAGAGATGAGGTTGGCGAGCTCGTTGGCGTTCTCGAGATGATCGAAGCGCACGACGCCGAACTTCACATCATCTGTACCGTCAGGAAAAGGTAGGAACTCCAGATACTTGATGACGATGGACTTGAAGCTGTGCTTCCTCGCGAGCTTGCTGCTGGAAGCGACCACGATGACTTTCATGATCATGTCGTAGTGGAAGATTTCTATCTTGCCATCTTTCACGGTGTAAATGAACTTGGTGTCCTTGTTGATCTCGAACTTCAAGTTCTGGCTGGGCTTGATCAGGTCTGTGAGGCGCTTCGCAGCACGCATCGCCTTGTACGACTCGGTCAGGAAGACGCACACGATTACTATGCACATGGTCAAGATGATGGGGAAAAAGTTCTTGTGCGGAGCGAGAGCCCTGGCGACTAGCGCGTATAAGACCACGAATGCGAGCGAGCATGCCAGGAAAATCCAGTTCCTCCTATGCAGCTTGATGACCGCGAAGTGAAGAGCCCTGGGAGAAGGAGCCAGGTTGATGATGTTGTCCATGATATTGCTCCTTATATATTGGATTGGTCTGGGCTCAGGCTTCCTGCTTGGCTTCTTCTTTCTTCTTGAAGAGAAGCTCGTAAGCTCCGAAGCCTGAGGCTCCTCCGACAACTGCGCCGATGATGAGCTTGAGGACGCCGGTGCCCGGGATGACGTAGCCGATGAGCGCTCCGGCAGAAGCGTAGGACATGCAGATGAGCCGCTCGTCAGAGTGGATGAGCACGAAGACTTTCTTGACGAACTTGAAGAGGAGCAAGAAAAGCTTGTACAGAGCCTTTACCATGTCGAAAAGGAATATGGGCACCTCCTTGAAGATCAGCTTGGGCAAAAGAACAAAGTAAATCCTCAAAGGATTGGAACGTCGGATGTACGTTCTTAAGAAATTCTGCTCCTCGGCATCTCCGAAACTCTTTGAGCCTGAAAAAATTTGTTGAACAATAAAGAAGATGGGTACGATGAAAATCATGAAACCTGCACCGCTGGCCAGGATCATGAGCATGGTTGGAATAAAATTCTTAGGGACATTGTGCGGGTCATTAAAAGCCGTAACTGCCAGAGAAATAATTGTAACAAGGAGCAGTATTCCTATTATCGTGATGAGCATGATATTGAACATAAGCAATGCTGTCAGCCTGCGCCCACGCCAGTTGTCCTTGTTGAGCTTGAGCTTCATCACTTGCTTCCAGGTGAGCTTGATTGCTGCCAGGACTTTCTTGAAGTCGTAGGCGAGGTAGCCGACCATTCCGCCGATGACCATGCCGATGATGCACGCCAGGGCCGAAGTGTGGCTGATGCTCAGTGCTGTGAGCAAGCCGACGATGGATCCCAAGGCGCACGCTAAAAAGATTTTCACTGACGTTTTCATAGCGTTTCTCCTATCCTTTTTTTGACGTTTGACTTTGGAAAGAACTTGGTTGGCCCTTTAGGTGGTCTCAAGCTTACTGGTGGTCGGCTGGCTTCTCTCCCGGCTTCCAGAACCAGTAATGGGAATTCTCTGTATCCAGAGTAATAGGTATGAAGCCAGCCTCGACAAGGCGGTCGACTTCTTCAACGTCCAATACCCATTGGCTGTCATGGAAGTGCGCTACATGCCGCCCGATCTCCATGTCTTCCTTGATTTGCTCGACAGTCAGGTACTCGACTTCTTCAGTCTCTTCTTCTTTAATTGGAGAGCCAGGATCATAGCCAGGAGGAGGCTCATATGGGACATTGGCCTCATAAGGCGGCATCTCGTTTTTCTTTTCCTTGCGTCTCCGGATGATTGAGACTACGATAAGGCCAATCACCACCGCGGAGACAATGATGAACAAAGGAAGTTCTCCTTTGGAAATCCTGAAAAGACCCATATCTATCTTGTCGATCATGTGATTGCTCCTTAGTTCTTGTGGAAGAGATCTTACTTGCTGATCTTCTTCTCGATCTTGGCGAGAGCCTTGGACGTTCTCTTTCTAGCGAAGTTGAGCAGTTCCTCTCCCTTCTTCAGGAGATCCTGGACTAGCGGATTGCTCTCCTCGATTTCCATGAACTCGCTCAGGCCTTCGTAGCTGATCCTCCACTTGTCATCATAGGAGGATTTGGATAAGTACGCTCGACCTATCTCATGGACCTTCGTGATGCCCTTAGAGGGTTCGTAGGTGACGAAGAGCGAGTGCTTGGAATGAAAATAGAACAGGTATACTTTCTCTTCCCCGGTCTGGAGGTTCTTGGTGTAATCCACTGTGCTCGAAAAGGAAAAGAAAGTTCTCGGTCTGATGATCGTGATAGCCAGAGGCTTCTGGTCCGGGTAGGCGAGATTCTCCGCCACCTTGGTCTTGCGGTTTGCGAGATGGTTCAAGACCAGGAAACAGGCGTAGACGAAGAAGATGATGGCTCCCAAAACGATTAAAACTTTCATGTGGTTTCTCCTTTGCTGAGGTTATTTCTTTCCCTGCACCGACTCGACGAACTCGACCAGAGCAGTCCTGACCTTGAAGGCAGTCCTGAAGATGACATAGTCTCCTTTGTATTCTGCCTCGTAGTCTTGGTACTCAACCAGCAACCTGCTCCGAGTCACTCCCTCAGCATCCTTGCTCTCAGGGTATTCTTTCTGCCACAATTCCTTGTGCAGTCGGACATAGCCTGGAGTGACGATGTAGACCGCCTGCGGAGGCATGACTGTTCCGTCAATGAAAGGTCCTTTGATGATGAGCGGCTCATCAGACCTGAGGTCGTCGATCCTGAAAGGATTGTAGTCCTTGTCCGGCATCATCATGTTGACCCTGCTCATGAAGGCGCAGTTGCTCAGCATGATG
The DNA here is from genome assembly GCA_041479965.1 of Candidatus Nanoarchaeia archaeon. Taxonomy (GTDB): domain Archaea; phylum Nanobdellota; class Nanobdellia; order Woesearchaeales; family SM23-78; genus SM23-78. Next base: position 18,816 of record JBGOZE010000011.1, read on the forward strand.
ATGGCCAAAGCTGCGGTCAGCAGAAAGAAAACTTTTTTCATGGTTTGTTCTTCCTTTCTTTTCATTCAGAGAAAATCAGGATTCCAAGGAAAAAGAGAGCGGCGAAGAATAAAAGAATTGCCATGAGCACATAGTAGAAGCTATTGTGCCCAGAGTTGACTTTATCGTCTCTCTCTTCAATCACTTTGCCGTCCTTGATTAAGACTACTTTGTCCTTGATCAGGAAGGCTTCCGCGCCGTCATGCTCCTTGTCAAAGAGGCGGATACCGTTGGCGAGGTGAAGCTTGCCGCACTTGTTGCAAGGAAATCCTTCATGGACGTCGCAGAGGCTGAAAGCCACTTCCACGCCAGGTCCCTTGACCTCGACCCTTCCATTGCAGCCTTTGGCTGTGCATTTGAAGACTTTGAGTGGAAAATTGTTTTGCATAATCTCCTCAGTTCAGGCTAGGAATCGTACTTGACTTCCTTGCCATCCTTTTTGAAGACGAGATTGTCCTTGATGAGGAAGACTTCTGACTTGTCGAACCGATGGATCACGGGATGGCCGCTTGCGAAGTGAAGCTTTCCGCACTTGTTGCACGGATAGGCATATTCAAAATATTCGCAGCCTGTGCGAAGCGCAGCGGCTTTCTTCTTGTCTATCCGGGCAACTCCCTTGCATCCATTTGCTTTGCACTTTAACATGATGGTTTCTCCTTTCCTTGAAAAGCTCCTAAGCTTACCACTCCATCTGGTCTATGAACGAGTCTTCCAGGCCTTCGATGATGGCGATGCTGCGGGCTTCTTCCTCGCACTCATGGCAGGAATTGATCATTGCACGCAGCACATGGGCTTCTTGCCTGTCCATCTCGTCCATGGCGAAGGCCCTGATCTGAGAAGGGGTGAATCGGTGCGAGCACTTGACTTCCTTCTCCTGGACGTCGCTGACAGGGATGATGGCTGAGAGGCTGGTTCCAAAGCCCGATTCCACTGCTTCCAAAAACACTTTTTTCATGAGGATTCCTTTCTCCTTTTTTTGATTTGAAATTTAATCCAAGGCTATTATATCTGACTTATCACTCGATGAGCTGTTGGTTCTCTGACAGAATAATGCAGAACTTAGTTGTTCCGTTTGCGGCTCGGGATGATCATGGTGACTTTCTTGGGCTTGCGTCCCTTGAAGACTCCCTTGATCTTGGCGATAATGCTTTTCATGATGTTTCCTCCTTTTTTTTTACTTGTTGCCCTTTACCTGAGATGTTGTGAATTGATAGTCTCTTGTGAGATTACTCCTTCATTTCAGTAATGTTTTTTCTGTCTGTCCTTTGCTTTGTTTTCTGCTTTGTCTTCTCTCTTGCCTTGAGAAAGGACTGAAGCCTCTCCCTTCGGATCTTGATGAGTTCTTCGCGGAATTCCTTGCGAGTCATGATACCTCCTTTTTTTTTGGTTCATTATGTAAGCGCAAAATGCCACGCTTCCATTGCCGATGATGCCTATGGCTATTGGATAGACTAGCTCATACCAGTGCCATCCTTTTGGGCTGAGCACAATTGAGGGTATGTTTACCAGGTAGGCAGGGATGGGTATCCACCAGGCAAATGGATTCTCCTTGGCTTGCCTTGATAGAACTCCTTTGATGGTTGGGTAGAACATGGCTAATAATATGCCATTCACAATGAAGTGGGATGCTACCGCATTCCTGAATATCAGCCAGAAAGGAATGACTGCGAGCGAAATCCCGATTGACCAAATCTCAAGGCTTTTGAGCTTGGTGAACTTGCTGTTGAGCCCGATGATGATGGTCAGGACAGTTATCAGGATAGTGGCTACTGTCATGAGAATCAGCTTGTTCATGTCCTTGTTTGTGACAAAATAATATAAGATGGTGTTCAGGATGCTGACAAAGGTCCACATGATCCAGGAAGCAGGGTTGGGGTTTGACTTTCCTTTCTTGACACTGTCCAGGTAGATGAAGATGACTGGAACGAACATTGCTCCTGAGAGGTAAGCTAGGAACACTGAGATGTGCATGATGGCTCCTTTCAGAAAATTATGAAGCAAAGCCCTGTTGTGATGAGAGCTGAGACAACTATTATTGTGATGGCTGTCTGGAACAGGTTCATACCGAACTGTTTCTTCATGTAATCAGCTGTGCGAGACTTGGTACTTTCGAGATTTGAGCTTCTCTTCAGGTAGCGTTCCATTATCATGAAGGGACAGTACTTGTTGAACAAGAAATCTGCTATCATGGTGGAGGTGATGATGAAGAAAGAGGCTATCCTGACTGTGGTTGATTTGGGAGCTAGGATGATATAATATATCAGGATGAGGCTTGACAATCTCCAGATTTTGTGGAAGGTATTGATGGCTTTGGCGAAGAGAAGGTTGGTCTTGCTCTTAGTTTCTTGCATGACGTTTCTCCTTTCTTGATTCTTTCAATTCTCAAAAATCGTCTTTCCGGGGTTTTCCAGGTTTTATCGTCGAGAATTCAATTATCGAGTGGTTTCAAATCTATTTAGAACTAGGTGGGTGTCCAAAAACATTGACGTGGTCGTTGTCCAGATTCTAAGGTTTTCCGGGTTTTCCGAGGCGTCGTTTGCTGGCAATTTGAGGTTTTCCTGCTGTTTTTCATTTGAAAAAGAGCTGTCGTTGTCCTGTCATTGAAGCAAATGTTTGGGTGTACGTTATGTCAATCCGCTGTGGGGTTGTCATAAATTTTTTTTATGTTTTGGTTTTGTTCTATGGTTTTTTTTGTGTGATGTGTGTAAATATGAAATGTGATGTTCAGGCTGCCAGGCTGATCTCAACTGTGGCTGGCACTAGCAGTTTCCTCCATCCTTTCTCGCTCTTCTCTTCTTTCACTTCAATCAGTTTCTTCTTCACGAGCAAGTCCTTGATGTTGTTTCCTTTTCTTGCGCTAAGCCCTAGCTTCTTGTAAGCCTGGCTGACGCTGAGCTCCTCTTTGCTTACCAGTTCAAGGAATACTTTCTCTTCACCGCTAACTTTGTTAGCAAGCAATTCCCCGATGGGCTTTGGCTCTGTCTCAAAATGAATTTTTTTAATTTCAGCAGGAGTGATTGCCACATTGCTCCTATGGTAGACTCCTCTGAGCTTGGCAACCTCTTTGTTCATTATGTTCTCTTCTGTGCTGTCGTCAATGGCTTTCATGAGCCTGTACTGGCTCACGAATTTCTTCATCCTGTCAATAACATACTCGTTATCGACGTTCTCTTTCTTCAGTTCAATATAAGGAACTTTTATCATGAATGGATCATTGAATCTTTCAGCTAATCTGACAATGGCCTGTCCTATGTCGAGCATTGAGAAGTAATTCCTCTTATCCCTTAGCTGGGTAAGAGTGCTTATGGCCTCTACGTCCTGGGGCAATATCTGCTGGAAAGCTATGATGCATGCGCTGTTGCCTATTACTGTCTCAGATAGTTTTGAGACGTGCTGGTCAAGGCATATCAGGCTTTCTCCGTACTCTCTCATCTCTCTGTAGATCATGTCAGTGACTGTTTCCCTCATGAAAGTAGGTCTTTCTTTCAGGAAGATGTTGTGAGCCTCGTCCACGATTATGGCGTGCTTGAACACTTCTGATATCATGTTCATGTTCTTCTTGAGCTTGTATATGTAGGTGAGCAGGTATTCGCAGAAGAACTTCTTCTGCACAGTGTTCAATGAGTACAATTCGAATATGACTTTCTTGTCCATGATCTCCTCGACAGTCATCTCATCTGCTCCCTTGGTGCAGATGCTTTTCCCGTAGTCTCCGAAGGTGAGCATGTGGCCTATCCTTACTGCGCTGGTAAGCCATTCTGTCTCTCTCCTGTTAGTCTTACTATCATTCTCTTTCTCCCGCAACCTGTCATAGATCTGGTACCAGTTAGGATAATTCTCAGAGCCTTGGTAGACCTTGAAGTCCCTGAAAGCTTCGTCCATTACTTCTGCGATTATCTTGGCTGTTCCGTGGCTGGCGCTGAAGCTCTCGAGTATGATGTCTGTGAGTATGCTTATCCATTCCTTAGGAGGCACTCCTCTAGGAGGCCTGTTGATGTTCACTTTGAAGCTGTTGCTTATGCCTTCGTTGCCTGTAGTGTAAAGTAAGATGTCAGAATCTATTAGCATAAGTGGCCTGAAGCTTTTCTTCCAGTCAAGTATCATGAAAGGCTTCTGCTTGACTATGAAATTCCTGATTATCTGGAACGCAAGGGTTGTTTTCCCTGAGCCGCTCATCCCTGTGATGCACACGTGCCTCTGCCAGTCATGCTCTCTCAGGTTGAAATTGTAAAGATCATTATTAGCATAGCTTATGACTCCAAGAGGATATTCTCCTCTCATCATCTCCTTTGTAGGAGGCTCCAACAGGATATGGTCCTTGAGCACTGTCTGGTTGATGTATTTCATGTAGAGCGCGTGGATGAAATTGGTTATGTCTCTCTTCTTGTCAAGGTCAGTGCAGAAGGAGTAATTCATGTAGAGCTGGTCCATCTTCTCTCCGAGTATTGGCCTGAGCTTCCTGCTCATCTCCTCGATTGTCAGCATTTGTTGGAACATTTTTTGTACCTCTTTTAATGGTCAATATATCTTACTTTGTCAGTCAGGTGATATGGGCCCACGGTCCAGAGTGGCTGAGAGTCTTTCATCTCGTCCTTCTTATATGTGTTCAAGAAAAGTCCAATGATCTTGAAGGCAATATCATCGTATATTAGCTCGTCCTGAGAGAATAATTGCTTCGGGATGTGAATGTTTTTTTTCTCTACCAAGCTCCCGTTAGTGCCATGATCGTATTCAATGAATGATGTGCTGTCTTCGCTTAAAGTCAACTTGCAGATTGAGCCTTCATTATTGATTGCATATAGTTCATTGATATTGCTGGATGTCATCTTGGTTCACCTCTTTCCTAGAAATCGACTATGCTCTCGAGCATCTTGAAGCCGTCTTTCTGGTCTCTGAACTCTTTCATGTGCTCCCTGAGCTCTTTCTTCAGGTTGGAGACGTCTCTCCAGGCATTGAGTTTTTCCTGGGACTTGGCCTCTTCAATCTCGACTGTCTTTTTCTTTAGCTCCATGATCTCTTCAGGCTTCAG
>JBGOZE010000012.1:0-23773 GCA_041479965.1 Candidatus Nanoarchaeia archaeon
AAAGTGTAAATAATATTCCAAAATTAAAGAATATAGCTGGGATAAAAATATTTATGGACATTTCAACAGGCAATCTAAAAGTTTCTGATGATGCTTTGTTGAAAACTTTGAGGATTGGCTTGCTCTGCAACAACTCTGTGCTGCAAAAGGATGCTGACAATGATAAATGGATTATTGTGGGCGACCCGACAGAAGGAGCATTGGTAGTCAGCGCAGAAAAAGCAGGCTTGAGCCACAAGCATGAGGCAGAAGAATGGAAGAGAGTGTTTGAGATTCCTTTCAGCAGCGACACCAAGAGGATGATAACCATCCACAAGGATAAAGAGAGCAAAGGATTAGTAGCTTTCATGAAAGGAGCCACTGCTGCTGTGCTTGAAAGATGCGCCTATGCTGAAATCAATGGCAAGCTCAAGAAGCTGAGCGACAAGGACAAGGAAGAGATAAAGACTGTTAGCAGGGATTTCTCAAATGAAGCCCTGAGAGTGCTTGGCTTTGCCTACAAGAAGCTTGACTACACAAAGGAGATTGAGTGCCAGAAGCTCAACACCATGAAAGAAGAAGGATTCATATTCGTAGGCTTGCAAGGAATAATAGACCCTCCGAGGCCTGAAGTCAAGGACGCTGTTGCTAAGTGCAGGCAGGCAGGCATAAGGATTTTCGTGATAACGGGAGACCACGGTCTCACTGCAAAAGCTGTTGCCAAGGAGGTAGGAATAGCTACTCATGAGACCAGGATCATCAAGGGAGTTGAGCTTGACAAGATGAATGAGGAAGAGCTCACTCTCGCTTTGAAAGAAGAAGTCATATTTGCCAGGGTGACTGCAGAGCACAAGATGCGCATAGTAAAAAACCTTATGGCTCAGGGAGAGATAGTGGCTGTCACAGGTGACGGAGTGAATGATGCTCCAGCCCTCAAGAAAGCAGACATAGGAATAGCCATGGGAATCACCGGGACTGATGTGAGCAAGGAAGCTTCTAAGATGATACTCGCAGATGATAATTTCGCATCAATAGTCAATGCTGTCGAGGAAGGAAGAGCTATCTTTGAGAACATAAGGATTTTTCTGAAATACCTTTTCATAGGCAACAGCGCAGGCATACTCGCAGTGTTCGCTTCCCTGCTCCTAGGTTTGCCTTTGCCTATCCTGGCATTGCAGATATTATGGTTCAACCTTTTGACTGAGACTTTGCCTTCAATTGCTCTCACCAAAGAGCCTCCTGAACAGGGGATAATGGAGAAAGGTCCAAGGAAGATGAAAGAGATATTCATAACAAGAAAAGACATCTCTGAGATGGTGATGAACGCTTTAATCATAACCGTAGGGATGCTGGGAATATTCTATTACATCCTCTCGACCAATGGCTGGGTGCGCGGAATGGAATTTGCCTTGGAATCAGCCCCCGCATTTTACATCTATGCTACCACCATGGCCTTCACCACAATGGTATTCTTCCAATTATTCAACATCTTCAACACCAAGTCTCCTAACAGCTCCATCTTCTTCGAGGAGCTTTTCAACAACAAATGGCTTTTACTCGCAACAGCAGCTTCCATCCTGCTCCAGATGGCTGTGGTGAATGTTCCTTTCCTTAACCATACCTTCAAGACCACTCCTCTCAGCCTGTTCGACTGGCTGATAGCTGCAGCAATAGCCTCCTCAATAATATGGATCAATGAGATTTACAAGTTTTTCCACTTACGCCATCATGCCCAAAGCTGATGGCTAGAATCATGTGAGCATCAAGAGGTGTGAGCCTTGGCAGTATGGTATATCGCGATCGTGACTTACTTGTGGGAGATATTCAAGCTATGGATCCACACTATCTTTGTAGTTCCTTTCCAGACCACAGACATGCTCTGGCTATTAGTGCCTGTCTGGCTTGGATGGTTCTTCTCAGAGTTCTTCCAAGAGAAGACAGGCACATCACTGGGAAATGCTATCTCGAATGCGGTGATAATCCTCTGGGGAAGCATTGATTGCAGCAGGCAGACAGTCAAGCTCATAGCTGCGCGTGCTTTGGCTGGCGCGTGGGATATTGCTGCCAGGTTCTTCATCATAGCATTGATATTTGCTTACGGAGCATTCATCTTAGTCCTGGGATGGAAAGGCAACAAGCTCATCAAATACATAGGTAGAGTGAGACAAGTCACCTATGTGTTCGCAATCTTCACCCCTGTATTCTATGGAGCGATTCCTTTCTCACTGGACCACATAGTAGCAGCAGTGCTCTTCTTCCCATTATTCTACTTTGCCATTGAGCTAATAGACAGGTACACTCCTAATCCCAAGGCAATAGTCGAGGATATGAATGAAGGAAGCTCATCAACAGAATCAAATTCTCCTGCATACAGTCCAAGTGTCAATCCTCCCATGAACGGGCCTGGAGGCATGCAGCAGCAAAGGCCTATGCAACCAGGTTATGGGCAGTATCCTAAGCGCCCTCCTCAGAATCCCTATAATCCTTATAATCAGTTCAGACGATAAAAATAAAAAAACATGAATATGAGAGATGAATAAACCATGACTTTACAGACGGCACAGCTCATACTTGAATGGGTGAGAAACTTAATCCTGGTGTTCGGAGTAGTCCTTGGAGTGCAGGTGACAATAAAGCTTTTTGAGAAGCAGACAACAGAGAAGATGATGGACATCAAGAAAATAGTATTCCTGCTCCTGACAATCGCCTTTGCCTTCATGGCCTTGGGATTCATCACAGAGAACATCAGTGGAGTGGTCAATCATGATTTCAGCCTTTTCGGAGCAATATGCTTCTCGCTGGCTTATATTTGCTGCATAATAGCATTCTCTTATTTCTGGCATCAATCATCAAGATTCCACAAGCTCCACCTGTCAGAGCCAATATTCTTCATCGGAGTGGTAGCAGCTGTAATGCTCTGGGACTATTACTTGATGAGATTATCTATCGGAATAATCCTCACCACTCCCTCGCTCCTGAACAAGCTGATATTCTTAATCCATCCTTTGGCTGTCTCGCTCATATTCCTATTGACCCTGATAATCCATCCGACACACCAAGCTAAGGTTATACGCACACCAATATGGTATCTTTCAGGAGGAGTTTTCTTCTACTTCATAGCCTACATGATGCTCACCTATTCTTTCCTGAAGCCCACAGGAAAAGTGCTGCCTTTTGTCTACTCGATACTATTCATCATCAGCTCAGCCTACTTCGCAATCGGGTTCTATGCGGCAAAGAAGAAGTATGCTGATGATGTAAAAAAAGAGACTGCTGGACCAGAGGCTGTGCAACTGAACGAGTCATCTCAGGAAAAAACTGTTAAAGCGCAACCATAAATTTTTCTTTTGCTCACAAAATATTTAAAATAGCCCTATCATTAGCAAGGTAAATGAAGCATTCAGTAAGAAAAGGATTTAGCTTTGGGCTCGCCTCAGGGATAATAACAACTCTTGGATTAATCGTCGGGCTTGACTCGAGCACTCACTCATCCGTGGTTGTAATCACAGGAATACTGATAATCGCGATAACTGATGCTCTCTCAGACGCCATGGGCATTCACATGTCAGAGGAGTCAGAGGCACAGCACTCAAAAAAAGAGATATGGGAAGCCACTGTGATGACTTTCATATCAAAATTTTTTGTAGCATTATCATTCCTTATACCTGTGCTGCTGTTCCAGCTTGAAACAGCCATAGCTATCTGCATAGTGTGGGGATTGGCATTGATAGTGGTGTTCAGCTATTTCATGGCCAAGAAAGGGAATGAAAGAGCTTACATGGTGATAATCGAGCACCTGACCATAGCTATCATAGTGGTAGTCCTGACTTATTTTGTTGGAGGCGTGATAAGAAGCTTACTTGGGGCTTGAATAGTTCTTCTAGGAAATACTTTAAAAACCAGTCCAGATACCATAATTCTATGGAACAAAACTTTTTTACCGACATAATAAGCTACATCAAGCAGAGCAATCCATCAAAGGATAAGCTAGCCAAGGAGAAAGTCAGGCTTTGCTCAAAGCACAGCATGAGCAAAATACCTACTGATATAGAAGTATTATTGCACGCTGGCAAAAAAGAGCTTTCTTTCCTGAAAAAATACTTGCACACCAAGCCCACCAGGACTATAAGCGGGGTGGCTGTGGTTGCAGTCATGACCAAGCCCATGCCTTGCCCTCACGGCAAGTGCACGCAATGCCCTGGAGGAGTGCAGAGCTTCTTCGGAGACGTGCCTCAGAGCTACACTGGCAAAGAGCCCGCTACCATGCGGGCTATAAGGAATCACTATGATTCCTATCTCCAAGTCTTCAACAGGCTTGAGCAGTACGTGGTGCTGGGCCAGAGCCCTGAGAAAGTCGAGCTCATCATAATGGGCGGAACATTCCCAAGCTTTCCAAAGGGTTACCAGGAAGAATTTGTTTATTATGCATTCAAGGCGATGAATGATTTCTCCAAGCTCTTTTATGGAAAGAAAAAGAAAGGAAGAAACGATGCTGAGTTTGACATCCTTAAGTTCAGGGAGTTCTTTGAGCTGCCAGGAGAAGTGGGAAGCAAGCAAAGAGTGGATAATATCCAGGCCAAGCTTGCAAAGCTCAAGAAGGATGATACAAAATCACTTGAAGCAGAGCAGAAGAAGAACGAGACTGCTAATATTCGCTGCGTAGGCATGACAATTGAGACAAGGCCTGATTATGCAAAGCTAGAGCACACTAATGAGATGCTCAGGCAGGGATGCACCAGGGTTGAGCTCGGAGTGCAGAGCGTACATAATGGTGCATTGCAGAGGATTAATCGAGGGCATGATGTCAATGAATCTATAATAGCGACAAGGAATCTTAAGGACTTGGGATTCAAGATAAATTATCACATGATGCTGGGAATGCCTGGAGTGAGCCTTGACAGAGACCGCGAGGGATTAAAGGAATTATTCTCAAACCCATCATTCAGGCCTGACATGCTCAAGCTCTACCCTTGCATGGTCTTGAAAGGGACTAAGCTCTATGATGAATGGAAAAAAGGAGAATACACTCCGCTCACAACAGAGCAAGCAGCAAGGATTATCATTGAATTCAAGAAATCAATTCCTGAATACGTAAGGATCATGCGAATTCAGAGAGACATACCTACTAAGATGACAGAAGCAGGGGTTGACAGGACTAATCTCAGGCAATATGTGGCTGAACTGATGCAGCGAGAGAATGTAAAATGCAGGTGCATAAGGTGCAGGGAGATAAAAGGCAAGGAGCTCAAAGGCAAGGTTGAGATGAGAATAAATGAGTATGCTGCGTCCAGAGGAACAGAATACTTCATCAGCCTGGAGAACAATGATAATCTGCTTGGTTTCTGCAGGCTAAGATTCCCTTCTCAGAGCTTAAGAAAAGAGATAACTCTTGACTCAGCATTGATAAGGGAGCTGCACGTGTATGGGAGTGCTGAGAAGATTGGCGGCAAAGGAGAAGAGAGAGTCCAGCACAGAGGCTTTGGAAAACAGCTTTTGAGAGAAGCAGAGAAGATCGCCAAAGAGGCTGGAAAGAAGAAGATGATAATCATCTCAGGCATAGGGGTTCGGGACTATTACAGGAAGCTCGGCTACAAAAAAGAAGGGCATTACATGGTAAAGGAATTCTGAGGTTTCTGCTCGATAATTCTAGAAAAATTTTTAAACAGCTGATAATCCGGCTTTCTTATGAAGAAAAACAGGAATAAGCAAGGCATGAAGGAAAGCATCAAGCCGCATAATCTGACTAGGCAACAGGCTGAGAAGACCAAGAAATATTCAGTTGCCGAAGGCTCTGCCTATAACGTGATGTATGGCTTTGGCGAGCAGTATGTTGTTCCTTTTGCCATCAGGCTTGGCGCTAGCAACGCTGCTATCGGCATCCTTTCAGCTGTTCCTTACTTTGTTGGCTCTTTATTCCAGGCAGCAGGGGCTTACCTGGTAGACAAGCTCAAGAACAGGAAACAGTTAGTATCAGCAGCTTCGCTTTTGCAGGCCTTGACCTGGATTCCTTTGTTCATTTTGCCTTTGGTCACAAGAAACATCATGCTATTGACAATATTGTTCTCATTGTACCTTGTGTTCGGCAACCTCTTGAGCCCTGCTTGGAACTCGTGGATTGGGGATGTGGTCCAGGAAAAGGAGAGAGCCAAGTATTTTGCTAACAGAAACAGGGCAGTCATAGTCACTTTGCTTTTCTCAGTACTCATAGCAGGAGCCATATTGAATTATTTTTCAAACGTCAACATCTGGGTTGGCTTTGGCATATTGTTCGGCATAGCTATGACTGGTAGATGGGTGTCTTTTGCTTACCTGCAGAAGCAATACGAGCCAGAGTATATAATTGATGAGAAGCACTCATTATCGATAAGAGAATTCGCTAGGGCTCTGCGCAAGACTAATTTCGGCAACTTCACATTGTTCAGGTCTCTTTTCTCTGTAGGCGTGATGATAGCTGCTCCTTTCTTCGCAGTCTACATGCTCAAGAACCTGCATTTCTCTTATATACAATACACCGCAGTAATCCTGGCTCCGATGCTCGCAAGAATCCTCACCCTAAGCTACTGGGGAAGATATTCTGAGAAGTTCGGCAACAGGAACATCATGTATGTCTCTATTTTTATCATATGCTTCATACCTCTCGCTTGGCTGCTCTCAGGCTATTTCTTTGGCAGCAGAAATCTCATATTCCCATTGCTCATGATCGCAGAGTTCATCAGCGGCTTTGGGTGGGGAGGTTTTGAGCTCACCTCATTCAACTATTCCTTAGAGATCGTAAGGCCTGAGAAGAGAGCCAAGAGCTTTGCCTACTTCAATGTCCTGTGGGGCGTAGGAGTGCTTATTGGAGGATTGTTAGGCTCTTATCTTGTCAAGAACCTTCCACCTATGATTTTAGGATTGAATATCATGTTCACTCTGTTCGCCATCTCAACAATAGTAAGATTCATAGTCGCATTAATCTTTGTGCCGAAAATCAAGGAAGTCAAGATTGACAAGAGCATGGGTGAAGGAGAATTGTTCTTTGAGCTGGTAGTTGCCAAGCCAATTGATTCTGCTTTCCACAAGACAGGCTCGCTGCTCACTTTTGCCCAGGAAAGCCTTGAGACCATTGGCTTGCCTGCCAAGAAGACAGTCAACATCATCACAGAGCCATTTGAGCCTCTCATCAATAATGTTAGCTATTATCTGGACGGAATAGCTGTGAAAGTAGAGACCAAGAATAGAAGAAAAACAGGAAAAAAGAAAAATCCGAAAGCTTTAAATAAATCCACTCGCTAGTGAAAACTGATTCTATTTAGAGGGGGTAAGGTTCAAGGTGATAAAGGCTTTCAATGACAAGGATTCCAAAGGCAGAAAGATAATTGAGAACAGCGTAGCTTCCAGAAAGCCTTATCTGATTGATTTCCAGAGAATCATCGAGACCAAAGCTTACAGGCGCCTGGCTGACAAGACCCAGGCTTTCTCTTTGCCAGAGCACTCCCACATAAGGACCAGGAAAGTGCACACTGACGAAGTGATAGGAACATCCATGAAGATATCTGAGCTGCTGGGATTGAACACAGAGCTCTGCATGGCTATAGCTGCAGGCCACGACATAGGCCATCCTCCCTACGGTCACCTCGGAGAGAGAATGCTCACAAAGCTTGGGAAAAAACCATTTCATCACGCAGTCTTCGGGCCAGTGATAGCCCAGGAAATAGAGAACCGAGGAGACGGGCTCAACCTTAGCTATGAGACCCTTGAAGGCATGCTCTTGCACGCAAGAGGAGGAAAAGAATTAGTGATAGACCATTCCAAGCCATCAGAGTACAATGTTGTCATGTTGGCTGACAAGATTGCTTACACCTTCGGCGATTATAGCGACTCATCCAACAGGGTTGGCTACTTCCCAAAAGAGAAATGTGCTGATCTGGTCAAAAGGATTGATGATTATCTTGGAAAAAGCACCAATGATAGGAGAGAGGCTTGCGTTAAAGCCCTTGTGCTTCAGAGCAAAGCTACTGGCGCAGTTGGTTTCTCTCAAGGGCCAGAATATGATACTTTCAATGAGCTGAGGCAGGTGCTCTACAAGGAAGTCTACCCGAGCATCCAGGCTCACATGCACGAAGCTGCGCTTTCAGATATGTACCATTTCATCAAGACCAATCCTGAGTTCATAGATAAGTATAACGGCTTTGACCCTGTGCTCTTCATCTCATTGCTCACAGACAAGGAAGTTACTTATTTCGGCCAGCTCCAATTCGTATCCAAGAAAACTTCTCTCAAGGACATAGAGCACTTCGGGGCATTTGAGATTCTGCCAGAGCTAAAGAAGAAAAAGATTGACTATTCTGAGCCTGGGCTTGACTGGTAGAAGAAAGGGCTAATAATAGAAATAATTTAAAAGAGATGCTAGTTCTTTTTATGCATGCAAGAAGAAAACCTGGAAACAATACCTGACAGCGCCAAGTTTGTTGTCAAGGAAAAGTTTGAGGAGAGATACAAAGCTATCCTTAGGGACAGATATGATGAGTTTATCCGCTATTCTACGACTTACATCAGGAAGAGCATAAGAGTCAACACCCTGAAAGCCAGTGTTGATGATGTAAGGATGAGGATGGATAAGAACTGGCTCTTGACCAGGATTCCCTGGTGCAAGGAAGGATTCTGGATTGATTACCGCGCAGAGGATAAAAGTGACAAGAGATATGACATCGGTAATGTGCTTGAGCACATGCTAGGCTACATCTACGTACAGGATGCTGCGAGCATGATACCACCAGTAGTTCTTGAGCCAAAGCCAGGCGAGATTGTCCTGGACATGTGCAGCGCCCCTGGAAGCAAGGCAAGCCAGATTGCAGCCATGATGCAGAACACAGGAGTTCTCATAGCCAATGACTTGCAAGGCGACAGGCTGAAAGCTCTCGGAATAAACCTTCAGAGGACAGGAGTGAGCAACACCTTGATAACTCAGATGCCAGGCCACAGGTTCAGGCTCATGAAATTGAAATTCGACAAAGTGCTTGTTGATGCTCCTTGCTCAGGAACAGGAACAATAAGGCGCTCGCTCAAGACACTCACGATGTGGGGTCCTCAGATGGTAAAAAAAATTGCCAGCCAGCAAAAGCAGATGCTAGCCTCAGGATTTGAGGCGCTGAAGCCAGGAGGGACTATTGTTTATTCTACCTGCACCATGGAGCCAGAAGAAGACGAAGGAGTAATCAGCTGGCTGCTCGAGCACTACAAGGACGCAAAGCTCGAGGAGATAAACCTCAACATCAAGAGAAGCCCAGCCATCCTTGAGTTTGAAGGCGAGAAATACCATCCTGAAGTTGCCAAGTGCCTGAGGATCTGGCCGCAAGACAATGACTCAGAAGGGTTCTTCGTTGTGAAGATACGAAAAACAACAAAAATCAAAGATTTTTGAGTTTTCGTATTTAAGATACGAAAATTTAAATAATGGCCATGTCAAGTTAGTTCTATGCCTAGGAAAAAGATAAAAAAAAGTTCAGGCTCTAGAAGTTCAGAATCAGTAAAGAGCACTCTTGACAAAAAGCTCGCTATTCGCATCTGCATAGCCTGCGCTGCTATTTTCATAATCCTTCTTGTCGGCACACTAGAAAACAGTTTCTTTCTGCCAGTTGATAACTGGGTTTATGCCCAGGAATCATCAATACCTAAGCCTGTCATTCCTGTTGTCATGCTTGTCATCACGAGCATCATGAGCCCTCAAGGAGCTGTGATTCTCGGAATCATCGCGCTCGTCACTCTGATGGGCCAGAGAAAGAACAGGCAAGCATTGTTCCTGGCAATTGCCATGATAACAGGCTATCTTCTGAGCGAAGCTATAAAGTTCCTGGTGCAGAGGCTGAGGCCAGAGATTGGTGTGATTCCAGAGATTGGCTTCAGCTTTCCCAGCGGACATGCAATCATAGCAGCAGTCTTCTTCAGCTTGTTAATAGTTTTTTTCAAGGATGATTTCAAGAGCTTGGTTGCGAAAAGGATTTTTATTGCATTCTGCATCTTCATGGCCTTGCTCATTGGCTACAGCAGGATTTATCTCGGAGTGCACTGGCTCAGCGATGTGCTCGCTGGATTTGCATTAGGAATATTCGCAGCAGCAGCTGCTGTGATGGTATTAATCATAAATTATAAATATGAACGCCTAATTTAATATTCTTGAGGAGAGGTGGTTCATTTGATTGATAACAAGGTTTCTGATTTGTGGAGCAATATTAGGAGGGGCGCTGCTGGCTTGGCTCTAGGAGCAGGACTAGTGTTGTTAGGAGCCAATGCTTACCCAGCTTATGCGCAGGAGCAGCAGAAGGTTGAGCAGGCAGACCCTAAGACAGTGGCTTACTCCAATGCCATGAACGCCAGGAGCATTGACGATAAGATTAGGCTTCTTGAGGATTATGTCAAGGCCTATAATGATTCCCAATATCATAAATTCGCATTCAAGGAGCTTGCTTTTGGCTATTATGGAAAAAAAGATTATGACAAAGTCATCGTTAACGGAGACAAGGCATTGGCTTTCTCTGACCTGGATGCTGATTCCAAGACCCAGCTTTTCCTTGTCACAGGAGAATCTTATGTTGTCAGCCCTAGCAAGAAGGATCTGGGCAAAGCAGCTGATTATGCAAGCAAAGCAGAGCAGGTTATAAAGAGTGGCGGTCTGAGCGAAGGCTATCTCAAGGCTGTCAAGAGCCTTGAGTCAATGATTGAAAAGGCAAAGGGAGGAGTGGTTGCTCCCAAGGCTAATCCTTTGCAGGATGCCGTATCATCATATAACAAAAAAGATTATGTTGGCGCTGAGAAAGCACTGGCTTCTCTTGACCAGAAAGACCCTGATGTAACCTATTATTATGGCTTGAGCCTTTATCAGAACAAGAAATACAAGGATTCAATTGACAAGCTGGTGGCTGCGAGCATCCTGAACCCTTCTAAGTATTCCAAGGCCAAGGACACTGCCCAGAATATTTTCCTTGCCAATATTTACAAGGAGCCTGCTTCTGGCAGGAGCTATAATTCTCTTGTCAAGGAGTACACTGACATCGCCCTGCAGGACATCAACAAACTCAATAAGGACTGGAATGATAAGTGGGGCCATCTTGAGAACAAGGAAGTTGATGAGGAAGTGGCTGCCCAAGCTGAGAAAGAGAAGAAGACCTTGGACCAGAGAATCGCAAGAATCAACAGTGACACTGCTACCTTGCAGAAGAAGCTCAAGGATTCTGCAGATGCTGCGTTCAGCAAGCTTGTCGACGAGGTCAGGCAAAAGATTGGTGTAAGGTGAAGTGGTAAAAGTTTTTTAGCCAGCTTCTGCAAATTATGTAACGCCCCAATGGTTACAAAAATATAAATACTAGAAAGTATTACTTTATCATACTATCACTTATTTTATTGAAATTTAGCGCTAACCAAGAGGAAAAACCCTATAACAGAGGTGGGGAGCATGCTCGAAGAAAAAGCCATTATAGATGAAAAAAGCTCGTTTTTCAAGAAAGCAAAAGATTTTGTGAAGAACAAGAAGACTCAGATTCTCGGAGCGACAATACTCGCAGGCTCCATGGCATTAGCTGGATGCGCAACAGGCGGGCTTGAGAAAAAGCTCTACACAGCAGACTACTTTCATCCAGGCAAGCTGGTGACTCTCACAGGAGAAGTTCATGAGAGCTACAAGGAAGATAAGAAAAGCCTTGACCTGAACGTGCCATTCGTAGTCTACAACAGCGTTGACAATGAAGGCAACAGCATAGTGGTTAACCTGCACGAGGATTTCAGGTTCGGAATCAACAGGCAAGAGATTGGGAAAGCCAAGAAAGCCCTTGCTTCGAGAGAATATGCAGTCAGGGTTTACGGAGTAATGACCTACAGCGACATCCTCAATGTCGATGTTGATTTTCTATCATTCACAGACAAGAACGGAAAATTAGTGCAGACAATAGAGACAGACTATGACCCGATAATAAGTGTGACCGGAGTTGTTGGGAATTGGCCAATCAATCCTAACCCTAACATGTCGTTTGGGCTCATGCCTCACTGGGACTGGAATTGGGCAGGCTTTGGTTCCTGGGCATTCAACTACGGATTCCTCATGGCGGACTGGCTCAGCTGGGCATGGGCTTGGCAGGACTGGGACAACGACGGAATAATCAACAGGTTTGACTTCTACCCTTTCATAAACTATAGCACGGGCTTGCCATTCAGAGCAGACTTACCTAATCCGAGCTTCCAGAACACCTACGCAGGCCTCAACCTGCACAATGCAATCAGCCTCAAAGAAGGAAATCAGAAACTAGCCATCCCTGAAGAAGGAGTGAGGCTGCACCCTGTTTTTGTAGATATGTTCGCCAAGAACAAACAAGCAGAGGGCTACAGGCAGCAGATAATAGAAACGCGAAATAAGATGATACAGAACTATCAAGCCAATCCTAACCGGGCTGAAATAGCAGGAGGCAGGGTCAAAGGCAAAGAAGCAGTACCTTCATTAGAGTCAGTTGCTAAACAAATTGGAATCAGCAGGGAGCAGCTAGGCAAGAGTTACAATAACACCAGAATCCTTGTGCCAACAATGGATGGCGGAATAATATATAGGGGCGCAGGCGCCAGCGGAACAACTGGAGGAGGCATAAGCACAGGAAGCTCCTCAGGCGGCTATTCCATACCAAGCGCCAGCTCAACAAGAGGAGACTCTGGTGCTCGCAGCAGCGGAGAAAAAAGCTCAGGAGATAAAACAGGAGGAGCTGAGAAGAAATAAGCTAATGATTTATGTATCATAATAAATATAAATAGTAATGAAAAGAATAATCTATAAAAACGAGGTGGGTAAAATGAGACCAGATCTTGAAGACCAGATTCTGATAAATGAACCGTTGAAAGAAAAACCGTCATTCATGAAGAGGACAAGGAATTTTCTTAAGAAGAAATGGGTGAATGCAGCAGGAGGAGTCTTGCTGGCATCAGCATTGACAATGGGAGCAGCTCCAAAAGCCAATGCGCAGGAAGTAACACAAGTTGCACAACAAGAATTCAACTACAACCAGACTCAGGAGAACGCATCGTTCATGGGAGTGACAGCAGGAGACCATGATTTCAGCAGGAACTTGGACTTTGTGCTCGAAGACTACAGCCTAGGCAAGAACAACCAGCCATTCCTTCTCTGGGTGCATGAGAATTTTGACTTCAGCAACAAAAAAGTCCTGGACGAAGTAAAAAAAAGGATTAACAATCCTGACCAATACCCGATGATAGAAGCTATTGGAAATTACAGTCCCATGAGCCCTAACGGCAGGTTCGACGGAAGGCTGGACTTGGAAGCCATAATAACCAGGGACATCGGAGGGAACGAGGAGATGTTCTACACAGACCCGTCCGATTCAAACTTCTACGAGCTAGATGACAATTATTTCTTTGACTGGGCCTTCTTCCCAGGAAGGCACATGACAGGCTTCTATTATCCTGCATTTGGAGGCATCAGCCCGTCATGGGACTGGGACATGGACGGCATACCGAACAGGTTTGATATGTTCCCATTCTCATGGGATCCCTGGGACCCTTGGATGTGCGACCCTTGGTTCAATATGGGTAGGGGATGGCTGAGCCCATGGTGGTTTGACGGAGGCTGGGACTTGGGATGGCGCCACCATAATTACTGGAATTATTGGGGAGGGCCTGGGCTTTATGTTAACATCAACACAATACATGACCATGACGGCAATCCAAGGCGCTGGAATGATTTTGCAAGGACAATAACCAGGGACCAGCTGAAAGACCCTAATCATGGGCCAGATGCAATTGATTCTGTGAAGCAGCTCATAGCCAACAGGGAATCTCACAGGATAGTGCTCACCAATGACCAGCTGCAGAAGAGAGAGCAGTTCATAAAGCAAGTAGACAAAAATAATTATGACGCTCTAAGGAAGAACCCTCAGATAAAGACCAGGGACCCTGACGGCAACGAGAGGATAATCAAGGTTAATCCCTCAGACTACAATCCTGAGAACCAAGGAAGGATCACCAGGACTGGAGAGCCAGGGCAGCCAGGCAGAGGAGCAACAACCATCACTTCAGGAAGAATAAGGGACAGGACAGAAGACCCTAATTATACTGGCAAAGTCGAAAGGAATACTGAGAGGAACACCAACACAGGGAAGAATACGGAAAGGAACATAGAGCGAAACACAGAGAAAAACCCGCCGAAACCTCCAGTCATGAAAGAGCCTACCAAGAGTAGCGGAGAGAAAGTCGTGAAGAAGGAAGGAACTAAGACAGGAGAGATAAAGAAAAAATATGATGCAGGCTACTCAATTGATAGAGCTATAAGGGACTATGAATCAAATGCCAGCAGGACAACCAACTATGCTCCGAGAACCACAACAACGACTTATCCTTCAAGGCTTATCAGGCCAACACCTAGCCAAGTGAACAAGTATTCCTCGCCGACAATAAGGAACTACTCTCCTCCTGCAAACCAGAACAGGACAACGTATAGGCCGAGCACCAACAGAACCATCAGGAGTCCTAGCTCTACTACAAGGTATTCGCAGCCAAAGTACTCTGCACCCAAGGTAACGAGCAGGAGCAGCGGAAGCTACAGGGCGCCCACCAGGTCATCTGGCAGCTCTTACAGGCCTAGCACTACTCGTAGCTCATCAAGCGGGACTGTGAAGAAGAAGTGAAGCGTGAAGTAATACAAGAATAGCAAAAATATTTTTTTATTTCACTTAAGAAAAGAATAAGTTTCTATTTCCTAGCTTTCTCTATCTTGCCTTTCAGCAAAGCATCAAGGCTTTGGTCATTCACTTTTATGACTTGCCACCTGACTCCAGGAATGTCACCTTTGCTCCTGCCCATTGCTCCGCCGATGCACTCAATCAAGACTTCGTCGTGCTCATCAATCATCTTGGTTGCTCCGTCTCCTGGGCAGAAAGCAGTCACCTGCTTGCCGTTCTTGACCAATTGGACTCTGACGCATTTTCTCATGGCAGAGTTGGGCTGCTTAGCTTCGAGCTGCACTTTCTCCAGCACTATGCCTGAGGCCATGCTTGCTCCGCCCAGAGGGTCAGATTTCTTCTTCAGGTGAAGGGCTCTCTTGACAAACCATTTATAATGCCATCTGTCTTTCTTGCGCCTTCCCCTGATCTTCTTGGCTGAATTCAATCCGTTGCTTTTCTTGCCCATGTTAAACGCTCCGTGATTATCAAATGTTTTTTATCAATTATTCTCAGATGACCTTGATTTCCTTTATGGTGAAGTACTTGCCCACCACCTTCTCAAGGTTCCTTAGGTTCTGGGCTTTTATTCCTATTATTAAACCTTTTGTTTTTGTGTCAGAGCCTGTGATAGTCACAACATCCCCTTCTTCCTTGATGTCCAATATCTTGAGGGGCACCAGGTAGTTGGTGATGAACTGCAGCCTGCCTGGGTTGAACTCCACTATTTTAATCTTTCTCTTCATCATTTTCTCAAGCCGCATCACATTGCTCTTGTTCTTTCCCAATGCCTTGCCCATCTCTCCTGGATCTACCATGAAGACTAGCTTCTCCCTATCGAAGAAGCAGTCCTTGAGCTTGGAATGGGTCAGGTTCTCGAAGAGAGCCATTATCTTCAAAAGCTCTGTGTCAAAGGTTATTTTTTGCTCAGTCATCTTGAGAATCCATGAAAAAATTTATTCTCCTTCATGGTCTATTTTTCAAACCTGGCTTTCTCTACAGCTTTCTTCATGCCGATAGCTACTATTGAGAATGGCTTCTTGCAGACCACTCCTAGCTCGTCGTTCGGTATGGGAAGCTTCTCCACCTCGACTCCAACGAGCGATGCATAGTACTCGACATCTTTCACAAGGCTTTCAGGTGCATTGCTGGCCAGGAACACCTTGACTAGGTCCTTGCTCTTCAAGGCCTTAAGGGTCCTGTCTACGCCTATTACTAATACCTTGCTCTTCAGCATCTTCTTGATTTCATCAACACTCATATTTATCTCTCCTAATCCTTGTCTTTTTCCGCTTTCTCTTTCTTCAGAAAATGTTTATTTTCTGAATCAGCAAGTTTTTGACTTGCTGTCTTCTCTTTCTCAGCCCGTATCTTGGTCACAAGCCCTGGTAGGCCTGTCCCTATGGGCACTGGCTGGTTGATCATGACGTTCTCTATGACTGAGTTAAGGTCGTCTATCTCTCCGACCATGCTCGCATTTATGATGTGCTTTATGGGAGTCTCGAATGATGCCCTTGCGAGGACGCTTGGCTTCTCCTTGACTATACCGTACCTGCTCACTCCGAGCACCCAGCCGGACATGGTCATGGCGTCAGACGCAAGCAGGATGTGCCTTATGTCTATTTTTATTCCCTGGTCATTAAGCACCTTGATTATCTCCCTGATAATGGCTTCCCTTGCAGCTTCTATGCCGAATATCTTCTCGATCTCAGCTACGCTGTTGGTAGTTGTCCTCTGTGTGTCGACGAACGGGAGCTTCAATACCTCTTTGAGGTTGCTGCCTGCAGTCACGACAACGTACTCGCGGTCTCTCTTGACAGGCAATACCTGGGTGACTCCTTTTATTCCGTCGATGAAGACATCTTTTAGCTTCTCCTTGAGCTTATAGATTATGTTGAGGGCGTCCTCTCCAGTGGTCTTTATCCTTATGCTTCCGTCCTTGTCAAGCTTGATGTCAAAGCCCTTGAGGCTCTTGTTTAGTATGAGCGCGATCCTGGAGGCAGTCATCTTCCTGTCCTTCAGGACTTTCTCGTTGAGCTCTATCCTCATCTTGGTCTCTGCCACATTGATGATTATCTCCTTGATGTAGTCCTTGAGCTTGGCTTCCTTGAAGCTCTCTGCGAGTTGCTTTATGTCCTTGCCCTCTGAGTAAGGCTTCTTGAGGTATATCTCCATCATCTTGGTGCTTATCTCTGCTCTTGCATCAAGGATCTCTATCAGCCTTGGCAGTCCTGTGGTGACGTTCATCTCACTGACTCCTGCGAAGTGGAAGGTTCTCAGGATCATCTGGGTTCCTGGCTCTCCTATTGATTCTGCAGTCACAAGCCCTACGCTCTCTCCTGGCTCAGCAAGCGAGTTCCTGTATTCATGGGCAACTCTCTCTACAATCCTCTTCACTCTTGCGCTTCCAATGCTCTCAGGCAATTCTTTTTCCAGGTCTTCAAGTATCTTGATTGGAAGCTTGCCCTTGTATTCTTTTAGTTCTGCTCTCATGATTATCACTTTTTTATTTGATTGAGTAAATATTTTATCCTATTGCGTGGTCCTGACTATGTGGCCCACGTTTATCTTTCCGCCTTCGCTCTTGGCGACGTCTATGCCGTCTTCTCCGTAGAGGAACTGCACTATCTTCTTGCCTGCGTCCCTCACAGTGAAGTCATACTCCACTCTGAAGTCTTGCATGGCATTGGCTAATCTTCGGTATAAGTATCCTGATTTTGGCGTCCTGAGCGCAGTGTCCATGAGGCTGTCTCTTCCTGTCATGGTCATGAAGAAGAGCTCGAAAGGCTCTAAGCCGTGCTTGAAGCTGTTCCTGACAAATCCTCTTGCAGATGCTCCCAGGTCTCCTTTCTTGAAGCATGACAAGGTCCTGCCTTTGTATCCTTTGCTTACTCTTCCTCCTCTGAGGGCTTGCTGTCCTACGCAAGCGGACATCTGGGCGAGGTTGAGCAATGTTCCTCTTGCTCCTGAAAGTATCATCATGAGCGCGTGTGAATGCTCATTGGCGTTCTTTGCCACCAACTCTCCTGTCTCGTTCCTTACCTTGTTCAGCCTCTCCAGAATCCTGAGTTCAAGAGTCTCTTTTATGTCTCTTCCAGGCAATAGCTCTAAGCTTCCATCCTGGAATTGCTGTATCATCCTATTTACTTCGGCGTCTGCATCATTGATGAGCCTTTTCAACTCCTCTTGCACTTCTGGCTTGAGGTCTATGTCTGATAGTGAAATAGTGAGCCCGTACCTGAGCAATACTTCTATGCCTAGCTTGTAGATTTTTCCGAGCATGTCTACCATTCTCTTGGCGCCGTACTGCTTGTGCAGGTTCCTGAGCAATAATCCTGAGCCTTCTCCAAGGTTGTTCTTGTCAAGCACTCCTGTGATTAGCTTTCCGTCCTTGATCTCAACAATGGCATCAGGGTTCTTGGTCCCTTCCTTGTAAGTCTTGGTGAATCCCCTGAAGTTGAAGTCATCTGGCATGAGCACTGAGAAAATCTCTTTTCCGCTGACCACATTCTTGTTGGGCAGCTTGGAGAAATCATCCAGTCCTGCTGCGAACAGCAAATCAATTGCTTCCTCTCGCGAAAGGTTCAGGTATTTGGTCAGCATGTAGTTGCCTGTTATGGCGTCCTGGTTGCAGCCTATGATTGACAGGCCATATCTTGGGCTTATGAGCTGGGTCTGGACTTCCATGAGTATCTCTGCCTCTGCCCTAGCCTCCTCGGTCTGAGGTATGTGCAGGTTCATCTCGTCTCCGTCGAAGTCTGCGTTGTAAGGAGCGCATACTGCAGGGTTGAGCCTCAAGGTCAGTCCTGGCAATACTTTTACTCGGTGGCACATCATGCTCATCCTGTGCAGGCTTGGCTGCCTGTTGAAGATGCTTATGTCTCCGTCCATCAGGTGCCTCTCGACTATGAATCCTGGCTGCAATTCTTCAATCAATGCTTCCTTGGTCTCATCGGTTATCTTCTTTCTCCTGCCGTCTGGCCTAATCATGTAGTTGGCTCCAGGGTATTGCTTGGGCCCTTTCTTGATGAAAGTCTTGAGATAATCAATGTTCCAGGTGGTCACTCTCTCAGGGATGGTGAGCTTCATGGCTATGACCATCGGAACTCCTACTTCGTTGATGTTAAGAAGAGGGTCAGGGCTTATGACTGTCCTTGCGCAGAAATTAGTCCTCTTGCCTGCCAGGTTGTGCCTTATCCTTCCTTCCTTGCTCTTGATCCTCGCAGTCAAGGTCTTGAGGGGCTGGCCGCTCCTGTGCCTTGCAGGCGGAAGCTGAGCAACCTCGTTATCAAAAAAAGTAGTAATATGATATTGCAACAGGTCCCAGAGGTCTTCGATGATTATCTCTGGAGCTCCTGCGTTGATGTTCTCAAACAATCGCTGGTTGATCCTGACAATGTCTCCTAGCTTGTGGGTCAGGTCATCCTCGCTCCTCTCTCCGCTCTCCAAGGTGATGCTTGGTCTCATGGTTACAGGAGGAATAGGAAGTACTGTGAGCACCATCCATTCTGGCTGGGCGCTATTGATGTTTATGCCGAACAATTGCAGGTGCTCTCTCTTAATCCTCTCAAGCCTGCTCCTGACTTCTATTGGGCTTAGCCTTTTGTCCTCTTCAAGGAAAGTGGTTGGCTTCTCAATCTTTATCTTGAGCTGCTTTTCCTTGCAGTGAGGGCACTTGGTTATGGTTTTGAGGCTGGCTATTATCTCCTGGACTTTTCCTCTCTGCTCGTCCAGGCCGAACTCTGCTCCTACTTTCTCAAGCTCCTCCCTTGCCCTGCTTATCTTGTCATTAGGGATGAGGATGCTTCCGCACGCCCTGCAGGTGCATCTCAATAGGTCTAGTACTATGTTAACGAACTTGATGTGGATGACAGGCCTTGCGAGCTCTATGAATCCGAAGTGGCCTGGGCATTCTTTCAGCTTGCTTCCGCAGGTCTTGCACTTCAGCCCGGGGTCTATCACTCCTAGGCGTATGTCCATCAATCCTCCGTCCACAGGGTAGCCTTCCTTGTCATAAAGCTCAGGAGTGACTATCTTGGCAGATGCCATGTCCTTGATGAACTTAGGGCTCATCAATCCAAATTCAATCTTGTCAATCTTCTTTGATACCGTGGGTTCCATGATTATTTCACTTCTGCTAATACTTGCTCTTCAATTTTAATTTGGGATACACAGTCAAGCTCTTGAATTCGTCAAGTATCAGCTTGAATGCGTAGCTCATCTCGATGTTGCTCACTACCGTGTTCTCCCCGCACATGGGGCAGTGGTAGGCGTTCTTCCTTGAATCATAAATAGCGATCAATCCGCAGTTCTCGCAGATCGGCACTTCTGTCTTGTCGCTGTCAAACCTTTCCTTCAAGAGCAGGCTTGCTCCGTGGGCGACAAAAGTATCTTTCTCCATTTCTCCAAGCCTGAGCCCTCCTTCCTTGGCTCTTCCTTCTGTGGGCTGCCTGGTGAGCAATTGTATTGGTCCTCTTGCTCTGCTGTGGATCTTGTTGGCTACCATGTGCTTCAGCTTTAGGTAGTACATGTTGCCGACGAAAATCTTGGCCCTGTACTGCTCTCCTGTGATGCCGTTGTACGCAGTCTCGACTCCGTTCTCTCTGAAGCCCATCTTGAGCAGCTCCATCCTCAGGTCTGCTTCTTTCTCTCCCTCAAAAGTTGTTCCATCAATGTATCTTCCTGCCAGCGCTCCTGTCTTTCCAGCGAGCAGTTCTATCAGGTGGCTGATGGTCATTCTGCTGGGCAGTCCGTGCGGGCCGAAGATGATGTCAGGCTTTATGCCTGATGCTGTGAATGGTACATCTACTTCTGGCACTATCAGGCTTACTACTCCTTTCTGCCCGTGCCTTGAGGTGAATTTGTCCCCTATCTCAGGTATCCTTGGGTCTCGCAGTCTTACCTGGACGAACTTGTTGCCTTCCTCGCTCTCTGTGAGCATGACAAAGTCTACCACTCCTTTTTCTCCGTGCTTGAGAGCGTTGCTTGACTCTCTCCTTGAGGTTGTGGCTAAGTTGTATTCTTCCAGGCTGCTCAGGAATCTTGGAGGGCTGGTCTTGCCTATGATGACATCTCCCTCTTCCACTAATGCTTCTGGATAGATTATTCCATCCTCCTCAAGATATCTGTAATCATGCTCTGTCCTGTAGCCCTTGACATCCTTGCTAGGAACGCTTATTTCGTCTGTCAATCCTCCGGAGTATCTCAGCTCTTCGCTCATGACAGGCCTGTAGTAAGTGCTTCTTCCGAAGCCTCTGTCTATGCTTCCCTGGTTGATGACTATGGCGTCTTCCATGTTGTAGCCTTTGTAGGACATTATGGCTACGACGACGTTCTGCCCGCAAGGATGCTTATCCAGGTCAAGTATCTCATTGGTTATGGTAGTCACGACTGGCCTTTGCGGGTAGTTGAGCAGGTTGACGTCCATGTCCATCCTTGCGAAGAAATTAGCAGCATAGAATCCTACTCCTTGCTTCTGGTTCTTTGAACCTTGAGTAAGCCTTACTCCTTGGTTGTAGTTGCCAAAGGGAACAATGCTTGAAGTCAAGCCGAAGATGTCGATTGGGCTCGGGTCTATGTGAGTATCTTCATTTGAGATATTAGCCTCTTTTAGCGTCACTATTGCGCTCTCCTCTTCCATGCTGTCTAGGTATTCGACCACTCCTTGCTTGACCAGGTCTGACCATTTGAGCTGGTTCTTCTCTAGCTGCTCCACGTGGGCGTCTGTCAGGAGAGACTTGCCGTCCTTGGCTATGACCAGAGGCCTTATGCATCTTCCGCTTCCAGCTTCAATGTTGACCTGGTCGAACTTTTCATCATAGAGGACATTGACGCTGTAATGCAGCTTGCCTGACCTTCTCATGGTAATCAATTGGTTAGCATAATCCTTGCCATTGCTTACTTTCCCGACATATTTGCTGTTGAGGAATACTTCTGTCATTTTATCTCCTACTATTTCTTTTTCTTGACTCCAGCCATTGCAGGCTTCTCTGCCTCGAGCCCTGCTTTTATCAGAATAGGCATCATCTCTTCCTCGGTCACTTCCCGGGACACGCTGCTCAGCAGCGCCAGGTTCTTCCTGAGTCCGATATTAGTACCTTCAGGAGTCTCGCTCGTGCACAGCCTTCCCATGTGGGTGGCGTGCAGGCTTCTCGCCTCGAAGTTCTCCTGTGATGAAGATAATGGGCTGACAACTCTCTGTAGATGGGACATGGTCTGGAGGAAATTAAGCCTCTCTATCCTCTGGCTTACTCCTTTCCTGCCTCCGACCCAGCTGCCTGTTGCCATGCTGGAATAAATTCTCTGGGTCAAAAGCTTCTCCCTGATTATGACTTTGATGCTCGGGAACTTGCCTCTCTTGACAATCCTCTGGAAGTTGTAGAGCAGGTCTCCGATGAGCACTTTCAGGTTGACCCTAAACAGGTCTGCCATTAGGTCTCCGCTCATCTTCAGCCTCTTGTTCATGTAGTGGTCCTTGTCATCTGAGCGCCCCTCTCTGACAGTGAGTATCATCCTCTTGAGTACCTTGCACAGGTTGTAGGCTTTCCATAGCCTGTCCTCTCGCTCAATACCAACATGAGGCAATAGGTATTTGTCAAGTATTTCCTGCATCCTCTGTATCCTTATCTCCCTTGACTGGGTGATGCCAATCCTCTTGGCAATGTAATCAATGGCGTCCTCTGAGTTCTTTATGTCCACAAACTCATAGAGGTTGATGAGCACTTCTGCGTCATCCTCCAAGCCAATGAATCTCATAATCTCCTCGTCCTTGACAAGACCGAGTGCCTTGATGATCACCATGACAGGCACTCTCTTGACTCTTGTGAAAGTCAGGTAGAAGAGGCCGTCCTTGAGCTTCTCGAACTGGTGTGGTATCTTGTAGGAGCCTTTCTCTGAGAATAATTTTCCGACATATTCGCTCACGCCAGATGTCTCTTTATCGACCATGAACCTATTTGCTGCCAGATCCTCGATGTTGACTAGAGCCTTCTCTGTCCCGTTGATTATGAAGTAGCCTCCAGGGTCATCAGGGTCCTCATTGTGGGCGATAAGCTCTTCCCTGCTTAGGCCGTTCAGGTGGCAGTACTTGGATTTGAGCATGATAGGGATGTTGGCTATCTGGGTGGTGAAGCTTTCCCTCTGCACTCCGTTGATGTGCGCGCTCACCTCGAGGAACACGGGTGCTGAGTATGACAGCTTCCTAAGCCTTGCCTCTACAGGGTAGATGCTTCTCTTGGAGCCATCTGCCTCAGTGATCTCTGGCTTGGTCACCCACACATTGTCCAGCCTAATCTTGAAAGAATCCACATTGGGAGGGATGATGGTGGGCTCAATCTCCTTGTTCTCCTCAATTATGGTCTTGAGCTCATTATCAATGAAATTATTGAAAGACTCTATGTTAGGCTTGACTATGCTATTCTCCTCAAAGTATTTCTTGAGCAAAACATAGGATTTCTTCATATGAGCTGAGTGGATTGCCATGATGATTTACTCCTTGATTACTCCCCTGAAAAAGAACATCTCGCCAGCAGTCCTGCTGGTCCTCTTGATCTTGATGATGTCGCCTTCCTTCACATCCATGTGAGCGATGGCTGGGTCAGTGATTAGAATCTTGGGCATCTCCCTGATGGTGACGTTGTACTTCTTAAGAAGGTCCTTGGCATCCTTCTCAGAGAGCTTGAAATGTTCAGGTATAAGTTCGTGCTCGAGTTTGTCTGATTTTGCCATGTTGATTACCTTATGATTATGAATGGGCCGGACGAGAGTATCGTAGCCATTACGCAACAGTAATTTGTTGTTTCGAACTCGCGACCACTGCATTTCTTCTTGCTAACCATTAAAAGTGCAGTGCTCTAGCCAGGCTGAGCTACCGGCCCAAGTTAAGTGAATTTAACCTCACGACTTGAACATCACGCGGACCTCGCGTCCTCAGCCATTTCCCACGGATAAACAATCCATGCCTTTGTTTCCTCAACATAATAATCTGGTTTGAACTTGGAATGCGGCTTGTAATGCAGCGTTGCGAACTTCATTTTCTTCGGGTTGAACGCCAGCAGGTATTGCTTGACGACTTCCAATGATTCGCCGCTGTCAGCGATGTCATC
>JBGOZE010000013.1:0-23608 GCA_041479965.1 Candidatus Nanoarchaeia archaeon
AACTTCAAAAGGCTTTTTTGCCTTTTGTTAACTAGATCTGGTTTTCCTCTTCTCATTGCTCTCTAACTCTCAACCAATTTCTGAAATAATTTTGTTGAAAAAAATTTGAGTATGGTAAATGAATTAAGTGCTTAGGTTCCCGTGCAGATCTTTCCTCCGTTATCAAATATTATGCAGTGAATGCTGGTAATATTTTTGCTCTCAATATTTACGTTGCCGGTAATATTAAGTGCTTGTATCACATTATCTGTTCCATTCGTCCCCACTCTTATTCCTCGACTAGCATTTAGCGTATAGAGGTTTGCGCTACTTTGATTGGTTATTACTGTAGTGTTCAAGGCTTTCATTTGAGCCATATTATGTACTGCGGTTATAGTGTTGTTTTGTACTAGTTGTTGTGCGTTGTATGTTGTGTTGTCCATTTTTGCTTGAGCACTGCTATCTGCTGCCGAGATTGTATTGTTCATTCCTAGTGTTCTTAGGTCAAGTTGTGTTATCAGGTATACTGTTCCGTTTGTTATCTTGTTGTTTGCGTATGCTTCTGTTACGTTGCTGCTTCCGTATCCTGCTAGGCTTTGGTTGCTGTTTGTGAATCCGAAGCTTATTGTGCTTCTTCCGTTGATTGTTATGTTGCATATGTGGTTTGTTGTTAGGTTTCCGTCGCATAGTATTCCTGTGGTGTAGTTGTTCTGGTCAGGTGGAAGAGTACCGTTGGTTATTTTGTTGTTAACGTATGCTTCTGTTACATTGCTGCTTCCATATCCTGCTAGTATTGTTCCGTTGGTTATCTTGTTATTAACGTAAGCCTCGGTAACATTGCTGCTTCCCATTCCGGGAGGTATCGTTCCGTTGAGTATTCTTCCGCTAATCCTTAGGTCAAAGCTTGTATTCTGTGCTAGTTCCACTGCATCAAAGGTTGCGTTGAGGACTCTGGTACTAGCGTCTCCTCCTGCTGTCGTGTTGTATCCTGTCCAGCTGAAGTGTATGTCGTTTCTTCCTTCAATATCTAATGTGCATATGTGGTTTGTTGTACCATTACCATCACAAAAAGCGTCTGTTGTGTAATTGTTCTGGTCTACGTCTTCTCTGAATGTTGCTCCTATGTCTGTTGCGCTGTTTCTGTTTATTGTTATTATGTGTGTGTTGCTTCCGTTGTTGCTTATGCTTATTCCTGTTGTGTAGTTGTTTCCGTCTGCTGTTCCTGTGCTTACTGGTGTTCCGTTTATCATTATCTGGTTTGCGTTTATTGTCCCGTTAACATCAAGTTTCTCTGTTGGGTCGATTGTGCTTATTCCTACCTTTCCATCTCCCATTATCTTTATTCCGTTAGTTCCTCCCCCTGTTAGTTGTCCGTTTGCTATGATATCTCCTGAAACAAATTCGCTTAATGATAAAGTATCAAGATAGAAACTTCCAGCAGTGCATCTTGCTGTTATTGTGAAATTCCCTGGGTTACTATTAGTTTTGATATTTATATCATACAGTTGTCCTGCTGTTACAACGCTTACTCCTGGTAAATAAACATTCTCTGTACTAAATATGTTATTGACAAAAGCTAAGCATCCCGCAACTCCAGTTCCACTAACATTATAACTGAGCTTGTACCATCTGTTAGGTTTTACTGAGATAAGATATGATGTTGAGTTCTGTGTCAAGTTACCGTTTGCTCCTAGAGAGAATTGGTAACGGCTCATATTAGTTGTTGTGTTTATTAACCATCCTCCGCTAGTGCCCCATCCAGTATCGCTTCCTGTGAAGTTCATGTTAGCTAAAACTTGTTCACTAAAAGTATTTCCTAATACATCAAGTGTTCCAACACTTCCAAGACTCATTAACTGGTTCATACCAACATCAGTAACACTGTTGTACCCATATCCCCATACCATTTTTGCACTTCCAGTACTACTGCTAATGGGTATTACTTCCTGCTTGAAATTTACTGTTCTGCTCGCACCAGATGAATTATCCCAGACGACTCCCGTAAATCTTAGTCTTGGGCTTAGTTGTATTGGTATTGCTTGTGTTGTTGCTGTCGTGCTTGTTAGTACTAGTCCATCTGTTGAAACAAACAATGGGTTTGTTGTTTGAGTTATTATTCCGCTGAACGCTCCTGTTGATGCAGTAGTTAATGTTCCTCCAACCGCCACCCCCACTCCCGTTATTACTCCGCTGCTTGTTATTGCTCCTGTTACTGACAAAGCACTCCTTAATAGAGTAGTTCCTGTCAAAGCTACCAATCCAGGCGTGGTCCTAGCACCACTATAAGGCCTCGTCCAGTTGGTTGGTTCTAGTTGTGCTCCCCACATGTCCATCGTGACGTTTCCTAGGTCTATTTTCACTGTTACGTTTGCGTGAATAGAGTTTGTGTTTTCTGTTATGCTGTATCTTTTCCATGCATTAGTCAATACTACTGGTTTGTGTGTTCCGTTGGTGCTGTTAGTGTCTATCATCATGTTAACTGTTACTTCGGTTGTGTTAGGGGTTTTTAGCCATACGCTGAATGTCCAGTTGGTTAGTGTAGCGTTCGTTATTGTTTGTCCTATGCTGGCATTATCGGTTGTTGGCATCAGTCTTTCAGCTATGATTGTTCCTATTGGGCTCATGACGCTATTTATTTGCTGAGTAAGATTATATGAAACCCATGTTGTTCCCATGACTTCTGTTTGTAATAGGAAGTTCTGATAAAATCCCAAGCTCAAAATGGGATTGCTTATGTCAGTGTCAAGGTTTATCACATTAGCAGTTCCAGAATTATTATTCCTTATTCCAACACCAACATCCAGTACCGCATTTGGAATATTCGCCAATCCTTCATTGATGCTTAGTTTACCGTTGTTTATTTGAACATTATTAGCTTGAGTTATCAATAATATAGCATCACCACCATCACTTATGCTCATGTTATTAGTCAAAAAATTCAAGTCAGTGTTTCCTGACTGGTTTCTTATCGTCAAAGTCTGAAAAGTAGTGTTTATACTTGTATTAATCCAACCTCCAGTACCATCACCACCGCTTCCTGTAGCGTTGTATCCTGTAAAACTCCAACTAACATTATCCCTACCCACAATCTCTAATGTGCAGATATGATTTGTTGTTCCATTACCATCACAAAAAACATTTGTAGTATAATTATTTCCGTCTCCTGCTGCTGTGCTGGCCCCCCATCCGCAGTTGACTTCTGAAGCATCGCAAACCAATTTATCGCCCCAATAAAGGTCAGAGTCTGATGCATTAGCAACTGCGCTTGTTGACAGCTTGTTGATCCCTCCGAAGTAGAGCGCTCCTGAAATGTTCAGATCAGTGGGAGTTATGGTTGACTTGCCGATATAAACCATGTCTGCGCCGCTGATGGTCTTGATGAAAACGCTTCCTTGCCCGTCTAGAAAGACATTGTTGCTTAAGTCTCCGCTTATATATCCTTCAGATACTGTTGATAGTGTTGTTCCATCTCCGTAAAGTGTTAGCTTGCTGCCTTCATAAGTCCTTCCTCCTTCAACACTCAAGTTCTGGGTGATGTTAAGGGTTCCGTTAAGTGAAGAATCCCCTTGCTGTTCTATATATAGTTGGTCGTGCCCCGGATCATTGGCTGCCAGAACTACGGCTAATAGGAGCAAACTTATTATTGAAAAGATACTTCCTATCCTTATCATATATTGGTATTTCATTATTATATCCTTCCTAGTTGCACGATGTTTCCTCGCAAGTACAGGTCTCCTTTCAGCTCATCAAAGTAGCCTAGTATCATTCCGAACTTGTTCCTTATGATGAAAGTGTTGAACTGAGCAGGGTCAAGGATTTCTTGGTTCTCGAATATTTGTCCTCTCAGATAAAGGTTTCCTGTCTCAGAATCAATCCATGCAGTATGCGTTATCCTTTCACCGAATCCCTCAGGCTGGGTGTAACCTAACTGGAAGTCTGCGGAGTTTGGCTCGCCATTCGCGCCTTGAATCAGCAATCCTCTGATTATCAGGTTTCCGAACCTGGTGAACAGCCCTATTGTCTTTCGGTTATTGTCCTGGAGTTGCGCTGTGAGGCTTTCGAACAAGTCTTCTTCAATTCCTATGAAACATGAGCTGGGCCTTTGGTTGATGTCTGGGTTGCTGCATGGGTCAGTTGTTATTGGAGAGGTGATATTGGTTTCATTAGTGGTTGTATTGGTTTCAGGCGTGGTCTCATTGGTTGGCAAGCCTGTTCCTTCTTGGATTATTATCTGGAAAGTATTGCTGGTCGTAAGCTTGTCTCCGTCTGTGGCGTAGATGTAGGCAGTGTAAATGCCAGGAGTTGTTCCGTTCAGCACCAGCAGGTTCTGCTTGATGGCAGAGCTGATCTCAGGTATCTCGTTCATGTCGTATTGGACAACATCCCCGTCAGGGTCTGTGAAATGCTCATTCAAGTCGATTTCAGTTGTTTGACCTGCAGCGAGAGTGATATCAGGCATATTCCTGGTCTGTAAAGGCGCCTCGTTCTCCTTGTTCTGGATGATTATGATTGAATTTATGGTGAGCTTTGAGTCAGGCTCAAGCTCAACAATCAGGATTGGGTTTGTGGTTTCTGGGAGGTTGCAAGTTTCCAGGCATAGAGCTGTGAATTCATAAGTTGTTGCTGGCTGCTCTGGTGGCACAGCAGTCTCATTGGTCTTGTTTGTTTCATTCCCTGTCTGGTTTGTTAGCTCTGGCATTGGCTCTTCTGCAATGACTTCCTCGACAACTGTGAAATTAGTTTCTGCCTTGATTATGTCGTTCTCTAGTGTTATGATGGCTATGGCTTGGTATTCTCCAATTTCCGTCGGTGTGTAACTGCCTTGCTCTAGTTTCCGCATCTCCTCGCCATGGTTGATGTAAAGCGATTTATTCTCTGCTTCAGGAGTCATGATGAGTGTGGCTGTTTCTCCCAGAGCATATGTTGTCTTGTCTGTTGTGAGGATGTATTGCGGTTGCTCTTCAGCCTGTTCCTCGCCGACAACCATGCCTGTGATCAAGCCAGTATCTTGCGGTTTCACTATCTCTGCCACCACATAATCAATATCATTTATCCTGAGCTTCACAATCGCCTTGGTTCCCTCGAGAGTTCCAGTTATCTTCAGGCTGGTTATCTTATTCAGGTCGAGCTGAGTCTCTGTGTAGGTATCAAACACTTGATTGTAGGTGATTGATTCCTGGACTTCTCTTGTGGCAGTAGTGTATCCTGTGATTCCAGGATTGTTGTAGAAGATGCCTATTCCTATCATCAGCAGGAGGATTGCTGCTGCTGCGCTGAAAGTGATGGTTCTCTTTCTTTTTTGGTTTTCTTCGCTCTTTTTTGCTCCTATTTTCTGCGCTTCTATCTTTCGGTCTATGTAGCTGATGATTTCTTCCTTGGTCTTTCCGCCCAGCTTCTCGTGGAGCATCACATGGTATTGGATGCCGTCCATCTGGTTGGTGCTGAGCTTTTCATCTAGCTCATTGGTGAACCTGATCACTTCATTTCTTGTCTCTTCAAGTTTTGCTATGTGTTCGTCTGGGTTCATTTTTTCTTCTTGAGCGGTTTGACATCTATTACTTTCAGGAATATGTTGCCGTTTATGTCTTCGACAAATCTTATCTTGGTGCCAGGGCCCCATCCTTTCTCTTCTGCCAAATCCTTAGGGATGGTTATCTTGTACTGACCCTTGTTTAGAACAACTTTCATCTTGGTGATTTGTACATAAATAGTACTATTTTATTATTAATTTAGGTCATAATTTTACCTATTTTATTATCTAATTAGTACTATTATTTAAATATTTTTCCAAAATTAAGGTTAGAAATGACCAAAAAGAGCTGAGTTAGCCTATAATATAGTATAAAGAAACTTTGAGCAGCGATGACATCCGGGCTGGCTAGCTCTCGACTTCCCTGACAATCCTGCTCTTCTTCTGGTTAGAATGGATTTTGAACCTGTGGCCGCAATAGACGCAGGTCTTGATGCTGCTCGTGACTTTCTTAGGATTGGTCTTCTGCTTGTTCTTGCATTTCGGGCATATGACTAGGAGTAACATGCATTCAATAGAATCAAAAGAAGTTTATAAGCCTTACGCCAACATGTCCAGTGAGGGTTCTTCTCAGAGACGCACCCTCACTTTTCCCAAGGCTTGCTTGCAAGGCTTAATCGAAACCTTTTTATTGAAAGAAGCCAATGTTGACACTATGGCAGATACAAAAGGTGTGGCCAGCAGCTTTACCACGTTCACCTTCTTTTTCCTTTTCATATTGAGCGTGCTTTTCTGCGGGCTTTCGCTGCTGGGAATCAATAATCTGTATAAGACAGATTTCTATGATTCATGCGTCTATGCAGTTGAGAATAATCTCACCCACGACCCTGCTTATGGCGCCTCAAAAGGAATTAATCCTGAGCTTTGCCCGGGGTTGCTGGTGGACATGAAGTTCGCCAACATCTTTTTCCTTATTATTGGAGCTTTCCTTCTAATCTGCGCTCTGATAGCTTTAAGATTTGGCAGGAGAAGAGCCGATTGAACCAGGCTTCCTGCTTTGAGATGTATTGAAATCCAATGGCAACCTTTCAGAACAAGAGCTCTTCATAATCAGTCTTTTTTACTTTTTCCAATGCATCTTCGTAATTGCTTACTTTTTCTTTCATCACCTTGAGCATCTGCTTGAAGGTGCCTTCGCTTGTCAAAGCCCTGACCTTGTCCTCAGGAAGGGTGCTCAGGAAGCTGAACAAAATCCTCTTATGCCTTTCCTTGGCGTAGGGGCAGCGCTCAAGATGGCCAGCAACTCCGCATCCTGAGGTAAAGTTCGGATTTTTTAGGCCTTGTATCCTGCAGAACATGTCTTCAATCTCCATCCTGCTGAAGACCAGCATGGGCTTGATGAGCACAACGCCTGAGCTCATCTCAAGCTTGGGGAAGAAATGTGAGAAATGCTCGAGGTGCTCCTCGTTGAAGTTTATCTTCTTGAGGCTCTTGAAATCAATTCCCTTGCCTGTAATGTCCTTGTATGGGATGCTGAAGAATTCCATGAAATAGGCTAGCAAGTCAAGGTTGTTGTGCCCTGTGGCAATCATCAGCCTGCTTCCTTTCCTGCTCTTCAGGATGTCTGCGATTATCTTCCTGCGAACCTGCTTGCATAATAGGCAAGGCTTGGTTGTCCTGCCTAGCTCATCATAATGGGTCTCTGCTGTTTTTGAGGTGAAATTGTTTAATCCTTCGCTTATTTTCTTGACAGTGCGGGCTATGGCTTTGCTGTCATTACCAAAGACCATCTGAGGGAATACCACATTAAGAAAATCCGCCTCCAAGTCTTTCCTCTTCTTGGAGTACTCCTTGAAAAGATAGGCCATGGCTGTTGAGTCCTTGCCTCCAGAGACAAGCACTATCGCAGTGGATTTTTCTGGTAAAAGGTTGTTTTCAGAAATGTGCTTCTCAAATATTTTCTGATATTCAGCTAACTCCATTTAGAAGGCTCCTTCTTTTTTTTCTTCTTGGTCAGAATTATCATCCTCTTCCTCGCCCTCTTCAAAGTCGAGTTCTTTGTCATCGCCTTCATCTGCGTCGCCTCGGCTTTTGCCTGTTTTTTCCCCTGCATCTTCCTTATCACTTGACTCGGTTTTCTTGTCTGCTGCTTCATCTCTATTGGTTTCTTCAGGCTCTTCTGCTTTCAGAAAACCCTCGTTTTCTGGATCAGCAAGTTTCTCACTTGCTGTTTTTTCTCCTTCTATCTCCTTCACCATCTCTTCGTCTAGTCCGAGATCTTTTTTCCAGTCAATCTCCTTGTTCAAAGCAGCGTCCTGGTCAAAATCATCATTTCTCTTGCTAAGGTCATTGATTTTCTTGTCAATATCATCAAGGAATTGGGTGTCAGGCCTTATGACATCCACAGGAGCAGGCTCAGGCATGTCATCCACTACCTCAAGCTCGCCAAGAGTTTTTTTCTCGCTATGCTCTCCTTTCTGCTCTCCCTTCTCCTTTGCATCAGGAGGCAAATCCACTACTTCCAGCTCGCCGACTTTGCCAGCAGCAGGCTTGGACGGCTCAGGAACCTTGACATCCTTCAAGGCTTCTTTTATCTCCTCGTGGCTTGCTACTTCGAAATACTGGAAGAACTTGGGAGTGAGGCTGAGCCTGAAGCTTCTCCCTTCTTTTTTCTTCTCCACAAAACCCTGCTCAACAAGCACTCCTATCTGCTCATAGGCATTGGTGCCCCTGGCCTTGACGATGTCTGCCTGCATCGCAGGCGCCTTGTAAGCAATCACTCCGAGAGTCTCAAGAATAGGAAAAGGCAGCTCTGTGTCAGCAACTATCTTGGTGACCAAGCCAAGATACTTTTCGCGAACATTAAGCTTCCAATTATCTCCTGTGTTCATAAGAAATAAGCTGGTGTCTCGCTCATCATAATCCTTTTTCAAGGCAGCGAGAGCTTCCTGTACCTCATGCAAAGGATAATTAGTCAGGTCTACCAGCTCCTGCTCCTTCATGACTTTTCCTGAGGAGAACAATAATGACTCAATTTCTTTTTTTAGCTCCATCCTGCTTCCCACCTTTATGATGATAAGAATCTCCTTTCTTCTCCAGCTTTCCCTGCTTCACCAATGCATCAAGGAATGGCCCTAGGCTTTTTTCATCCAGGCCTATCTTCTTGGCTATGTCAGCTGGAGAATGATAATGCTCAGTTGCTAGGATTATGGCATTCTGTATGAGTGCATTCATGGTCTTGATCACTGTCTCGTCCTTGACATTGGTCTGCCTCACGCCTACTGCTATCTCGTGCAGCTTGGCGAGCCAGTCATTGAGCCAGTTGGTCATCTCTTTCTCCTTCATCCTCAGCTCTTTAGGCGCTATGATCTCGATGCTTGCAGGCATGAAATTCACGCACAGCCAGATAAGCTTATCAAGCCCTTTGATGAGCATCTCAGTGTCTACGAAAGTGCTCCATAATCCCTTGCTTCCTTGAACTTCCTCTGCCTCTCCTAACTCCTCGCTCAGCACAGTTATCTGAGAATCAGCCTTGATGTTGTTGATGAATCCTCGCATGGTAGTCTCAATATGCTCTTTTGGGTTGCCTACTAATTCAAAAGATACTTGCGCCAGGATGGAGCCTTCTTTTATCCTCTTCTGCAGTTCCTTCTCGTTCATGAAACTTTTGAAGCTGGCAGGGTATTTAAATTTATCTATCTTCTATTCCTTCTTATTTTCTTTTTGGACCCGCTCCCTTTTTGATATGAAAAAGCCTGCTCCTGCGAGCAAGGCGAGGCCTACAATGACATAAGGCACATATTTGACAGCTCTTGCGTTGGGTGACTCATACACTACGCTTCCAGTAATCTGGTCAGAGGACTGGCTTGAGGATTTGCTTGAAGAATTCTTTGCCACGCTAACCTTACTAGCAGTATTGTTCGCAGTATTATTTAATATCTTCTTGGTGGTGTTCTGCACTGTAATAGTCCTATTTGCGCCTGGCGTATCTTGTTTTTTCAGCGCATCATCAGCTTCAAGCTCGAAAAGCAATGACTTGATGTCAATCACCTCGCTTCCTTTCCTGAGCTGGAGCACATATAAGTTAATTCCTGGCTCAGGCTCAACCTCGAACTTCATGCTGCTGGTGCCATTGAAGCCAATGCTCTGCTCGCCATTGCTGCTCGCCAAGACGACATCATATCCTTTTGTGGCTTTGACATTGGCGTAAAGGTTTATCTTCTCAGAATATTTTTTGCTCCTGGTGTAGAATGAGATTATCTCCGCACTCTCAACAGCAAGCCCGCTCTTGCTAGTGCTTTTTTCTTCAGGCTCAGCTTCCTCTGCCTCTTCTTCAACATCAGGATTCTTGAAGATGATTATTTTCTCGTTCTCTAGCTCTTCATTGGAATTGTCGCAGCCAACCATCGCAAGATTGTTCTTGACTATGAACACCTTGTCTTTCTCCTTGATGCTAGGAGTGAAGCTCTTAGGATTGGTGTTGGTGGTGCTCTGCTTTGCCTTTGCCAAGTTTCCAAATAGGTCTTCAACCCAGTATTCTATTGTGAAAGAAAAGCTTTTGTTGTTGATGCTATTGATTATCTTCACGCTCTCTCCATTCTCATAGAGTTGCTTATCAGTTCCCAGGCTTAGCTGGACAAAGCATCTGCCAGAAGTTGCGTTGGCATTGCTTTGAGTATTGTTTCCTGTGATGTTTCCAGTGTTGTTTCCTGTATTATTTGTTGCATTGCTCAATGTGTTGTTATCTGTGGGCTGCGGCAGAGTGCTATTCTGTCCTGTTTCATTCATAGTTGTATTGATGGTTTCATTAACAGTATTATTCACAGTTTCATTTAAGCTCTGGTTGTAAAGAATTATCTGCTGGCAGTTATTACTGCCAGGACTACCGCCTATTTCGCAGGATTCTCTCCACGAGAAGTTGACCATCTCGAGTGAATAGCCATTGTTATTGGCCAGGCTTCCGTCATAGCTGGCAGAGTCAACAAGCACGCCTTCATGGTAGAGGAAGATTGTGTCTGCATCATTGTTGAGGTTATTGCCTATGGTGGCTCCTGCAGAGTACACGCTGCAGTTGATTTCAGTGTGATTGAATCCTTCCTCGACAACCAAGCTGAAGTTGCCTGGAATGAATTTCAGGAGCGCCAGGGTATCATTCGAGCCAAGGTCTCCGACGGTATAAGCGGAGAGGTTATCTGTTCCGTATAGCTCTATGAATTCCTGGTTATTATCGTCGCCCGGTGGGTTGTACATGATTTCATTGATGCTAACACACCGGGCATAGGGGATGAAAAAGAGCGGCAATAGCAGCATAATCACAAAGCATCTCATTTTTTTCATCCCTGAATAGAAAAACAGGGGTATTATATACTATCCTGAGAAAAAATCGGAAACACTGTCAATTTATCGTAAAAGATTCAATTGTCAGGCACATGCAGCACGTGAATTGCCTTGGGCATAATCTCTAGATGTAATGGCTTGGTTGGCTCGTACTGGTAATGCTCTCCATCGCTCTCAAAATAAGCTTCCTTTGCAGCTTCTGGATTCATGATTCTCAAGTCCATTGACTGTATTTTATCCACGTACCTGACTCCATACCTATTATACCTGTCTACCAGTGGCGGAGAATCTACTATTTTATTATCCCGCAAATATTTTACATGAAACGCGAGCCTTATTATGTCCATCTTTACTTTGTTCTTTGAGCTGTACTGCGCAATAAGGCACTCAGCCAATCCATCATCAATCTCGCCGTGAGGATTATACTTCATGTCTGATCCCGCACATTGCCCGTTTATGAAGATGAAAGAAAGCACTTTTTTTGCAACATCTTTCTTTTTGGTTTCACCATTTATGATGTACTCTATCTCCAAAGGAACATACTTCTTCAGAACTTTCAGGGATGCAGGGATGAAGCCCATCTTTTTCTTCACTCCACCATCTGTAGCGCTCTCGTTGACTTTCTTGCAGACCTCACCATCGAACCCAGTGCTGAAAAGATTCAAGCCCTTCACGCTCTTTTCCTCGTCGCCAAGACTGTAGCTGATTCTTATCATATCTACCAGCTTGACCCTTTCTTCAAGCGGAACCCTGTTGTCCCTTAATGCATCGATAAGGTTACACATCCTGGAATGTTTCTTGATGTTCAGGGTCCTGAGATAGTCTCCGCTGGTCCCACCGTCAGTATAGCCAAAAATAATCCTCCCGAGATCACCATCGGAATTAACAGTGTCATGGAAGGTTCCATCCCCTCCGACAACAATAGCCATTATGTAGGTCTGATTCTTTTCAGCTTTAGCTGCCAACCAGGAAATCATCCTTCTTAAGTCTTCCCTGCTGGTGCTGGTGTAATAATTGATGTGGTCTGTGCCGAGCCTACTGCGCATGTCCTTTTCATAATGCCTAGCTTTGCTGCCTGCTTTCGGGTTAGGGAAAACCCAGATATCATTCTCGACTATCTCATCCATGCCGGCCATCTCATCCGCGGGGTAAAGAAGCATCTTACTTCCACACTCCAGCAATCTTATAGCCACAACTAAAGCATTTCCCGTTCTTGAGCTTGTTCTCGATCAGGCTGAGCATGCTCCTCCTGATGACTACTGACTCGCATTTCGGGCAGGCTGTATTGCTCTCTCCCCCTACATTACCGATATATACGTAATCAAGATACTTCTCAGCTATCTTCTTGGCATCTTTCAAAGTCTCCATTGGCGTCGGAGCAGCACCTGTCATCTTGTAATCAGGATGGAATCTTGAGAAATGCAGAGGAACATCTTTACCTAGG
This sequence comes from Candidatus Nanoarchaeia archaeon, assembly GCA_041479965.1. Taxonomy (GTDB): domain Archaea; phylum Nanobdellota; class Nanobdellia; order Woesearchaeales; family SM23-78; genus SM23-78. The sequence continues at coordinate 12,231 of JBGOZE010000013.1, forward strand.
TTCTTGGCAATCCACTTGCTCATCTCCTCGATTTTCTCAAAATCATCATTCAAAACAGGCACCACTAGGTTGGTTATCTCCACCCACACGCCCTGCTCTCTCAAAATCTTGAGAGTCTGAAGCACAGGCTCTAGTTTTCCTTTGCATATCTTAAGGTAAAAATCATTGGTGAAACCCTTGAGGTCGATATTCGCTCCGTCAATGTACTTGCAAAGCTCTCTGAGAGGTTTCTCGTTGATGTAGCCGTTGCTCACAATGGTGTTCTTGATGCCTTGCTTTTGGGCAAGCTTGGCAATGTCAAGCATGTACTCATAGAATATGGTTGGCTCAGTGTAGGTGTAGCTGATCACTTCGCACTTGTTCTGCTTGCACAGCTCAACCACTTGCTCAGGCAATAGCTCGTCATATTCCTTGTCGATATTATCAGCGCTGGCCTTGCTTATCTGCCAGTTCTGGCAAAAGCCGCAGAAGAAATTGCAGCCAATAGTTGATATGCTGAAAGCCTTTGCTCCTGGCATGAAGTGGTACAATGGTTTTTTCTCAATCGGGTCAATGTTGACTGCGCAAGGCCGGGCATAGACTAGGGAATAGAGCTTTCCCTTGATGTTCTTCCTGACCCCGCACTGGCCTATGCTGTCAGGCTTGATGGTGCAAAGCCAAGGGCAGAGCCTGCAATTGACTGCATCATCCTTGAGCTTTTCATAATAAAGAGCTTCCTTCATAACTCATGATAATCATCACTTGTTTTAATGTTTTTTGCTACAATGACAAAAAATAAAAAGCCTAACCTTCTACCCTGATAATAGCAAGATTTATATACTTTAACGGCTGAAATCGTTGTAAAAAGAGAGGTGGGGTATGGCTTGGTTTAAGAAAAAGACAGAATTACCTCCTCCTTCTAAACCTGATTGGACTAAAGGAGGTATTGGCTTTGATAAATTGATGCCTGAAATCCCTCCGCCACCTGATGAGCTGGCGCGCACATCATTTCAAGCTCAGCAGAAGCCAAGAAAATCATCGTCCCTGCCGCCAACACCGCCAAGGTTTCCTTCTCCGAACAAGGACTTGTCTCCTACTCCTGAATTATCCCGAGTCCAGACCCAGAGCCAGGTATCCATGAACAAGCTTTTTGATAATCAAGGCCAGCAAGGGAGTTCAGAGAACAATCAGCCTCCGATAGACGAGTTGGGCTTTGAGCTTCCTGATTTTGATGAGAATGAAATCAGGGCATTGGATGAGTTGAAGACCATGGCTTCAGAGCCTGTGAAGAAGCCAGAAAAAAGGGATTTTTCTGGAACAGAAAAGTCCGAACACTTTTCTGACCAGAAAATAGGATTTTCTGGATCAGAAAACTCAGGTTTTCTGAAGCCTGAGGTTATAAAAGCAGAGCCTAAGCCAGAACCTGTGCCTCAGCTTCCTCCTCAGCCTGAATTACCACCTGGGCCTGAACAAGACCTTAATATTGACTTCACACAGGACATACAAGAACTGCCAGAAGAGCAGGCAGAAGAGGAGCAACAGCCAGAAGAACAGCAAGTCCCTGAGCCTCAGGGCTCCCAGGACGACTGGGCGACATTGGCAAAGCAGCAGCCAGAGCTGCAGCCTGAACCAGAGCCTGAACCCGTGGTGCAGATGATGCCTCAGCCAAGGCAACCCATCCCGAGAGTCATTTCTTATCCAGAATATCAGGGGTCATCGCAGATTCCGCAGGAGAAATTCATAGAAGTCACCAGCTATGCGCTGGTAAAAGATGAATTGGATGATGTCACGGCTTTGATAGACTCTGCAGATGAAGCAGCCCTGCGCAACGCTACACTGGTCAAGATGAAGACTGACAAGGACCACGCACTGGTCGCAGAACTCAACTCAATCCAGGAGCAACTCATACTCATAGACAACAAGCTTTTTGAGACCCCTAATCAATTCATAGAGGTGAAGAGATGATAAAAGAATCCAACCCTGTTTTTGTCAAGATTGACAAGTACAAAGAGATCATCGAGATAGTCGAGGTCATCAACAAGAAGATAGTCAATGTCAAGAAGATGCTCACAGAGCTCGACCAGCTCAAGAACAAGGAGCAGGAAGAGATCATGAGCTGGGAGAAAGGCATGGATGACATAACCCGCAAGCTCCAGGTGATGGAGGAAGAGCTTAACAAATGAGCAAGAAAGCCAAGGATGCAGGAGAGAACATGGTGAAAAAGCTTCCCGAGGAACAGGAATTCTTCATGCGCATAACTAATCCTAATCTCTTCAGGAGAAGCCTTCTCGAGACTTCCAAGGACGTGCTGATAATCCTCAAAAGGACTTATAATGTTCAGCAGATAAGAGAGGCGAAACAAGACGTGATGGGTCATGTTTCGCAGGAGATAAACGAGATCAAGACCCTGATAAAAAAGCTCTACGAGATGATACCACAATATTCTAAAGAAGAGCTTAAGAAAGTGATGCCTGAAGGCCTGAAGAAAAGGCCAGAGCCAGCCAAGGCAGAGAAGCCGCAGCTCCAGCCTCAGCAGCAGCTCAAGGCGCCTGTTTCTGACTATGACAAGCTCACCAAGGCGCTGGATGACATCACCAGAAAGCTGCAGACACTGTAAGAAAGAATAATACTTATACAACAAAAACAAGTTTTTGAGTATAAACACTTTTTGCAAAGTATTTATAAAGCTTAACTTTTTCTCTTAAATCTATTGCGGGCGTGCCGGAAGACAAAAACCCTGAGTTTTTGGTCCGCCACGCCACGAATGATAAATTTTTTTAGATTGCGGGCGTGCCGGAGTGGCCAAAACCTTTTTTGGTGGCTAGACGGGACAGCCTCAAGAGCTGTTGGCTTAGTGCCTACGCAGGTTCGAATACAAAAACAGAGTTTTTGATTTGACATATAAATTTTCAACAATTTATATGGCACACAAATAAGCAATGCTTATTTGTTGTTCCTCAAAGCTCTGCTTTGACGAAATCCCTGTCGCCCGCAGTTTTTTTCTAATGAAATCCACGAAATACGCTAATAAGAGAAACATTTTTATATTTCTAAGCCTAAAAATGGATTTAAAAGAATCAATTAATTAAATTATCAATAGAGAAGGGTGAAAATATGGCTAAGAATATGTCTAAAAATAAGTCTAATGCTGACATGTGGCTGGTTGCCCTTGTGGCTTGCGTCGCGATAATAGCGATAGTGATAATATCCAAAGGAATCTCTTTTGGGACTGGAAGTTATAGTACTATCACTGGAGAAGTCACGAAGGATTTATCTGAGCGTTGCATGGATTCTGACAGCGGACTGGATTATTATGCAGCTGGCAGCATATCAGGCTTCATGCCTAAGAAGTTTGATGCCTATGACCGTTGCGTCTCCAAGACTGTTCTCTGGGAGACTTACTGCAATAGCGACAATTATGGTTCAGCTGTGCAGTTCACCTGCCCTTATGGCTGTGAGGCCAACAGGTGCAAGGCAGCAGACTAATTACAGTCAGTGAAATAAGATAAGGACTGAAAGTAAAACAGACAAACTAGAGGAGGTATAAAAAATGAAGAAGATATGGATGGGATGCGTTTTAATGTTAGTGGTGCTAATGATAGTTGGCTGCAAGCCTTCTGAGCCAGTTCCTATGTGCGGGGACAAGATTTGCAATGCACAGACAGAGACAGCTGCGAATTGCCCGAGTGATTGCCAGGCAGCTGCCAAGGAAGCCAGGCTTTATGTACAGCCAGCCACAGTGAACGTCAATAATGGCGAGATAGTCAGCCTTGATTTCTATGCAGCAGACGTTTCCAACCTTCTAGGCTACCAGTTCGATTTGACCTATGACCCTGCAGTCCTAGAATTCCAGGAAATCAAAGATGGAAATTTCCTTAGCAACAACGGTAATTATCAAGTGTATTGCATTGATTATAAGCTATCAGCAGGCATGATCAAGAACGTCATCTGCGCCAAGCTAGGAGAAGGAGGCTTGTCAGGCACAGGATTATTGAAGACCATTACTTTCAAGGCCATCGCTTCTGGTCAGACAGATATAGCTTTGTCCAATGCCAAGCTAGCTGATTCCAAGGCCAATGATATCAAGTTCACTGTCGCCAACGGAAATGTTGTAGTCATATAAGATTGATACTAGGACAGGTGGGTTAAGATGAAGAAACATTTTATCTTGCTAATTTTATCGCTGGCCTTGCTTCCAGCCTTTGTGAGCGCTGCGAACTATTATGTTTCCACTAGTGGGAATGACGCAAACGCAGGAACGCAAGCTTCTCCTTGGAGGACCATCCAGCGATGCGCGAATGTTGCCCAGGCAGGAGATACATGTTATGTGAGGGCTGGCACTTATAATGAGCAGGTCGAGATCAAGAGTTCTGGCACTCCTGGTAATTACGTCACCTTCGCAGGCTATCCTTTGGAATCGAGGCCTGTGATGCGAGGCTTTACGTCTGTCTTTAGGAGGTACATAAGGATCATCGGCTTTGAGATAACCCATGACAGCACAGCTTTCACCCACGCCTTCGGATGGTATAATACTAATAATTCGATGATATTGAATAATTACATCCATCACATAAAGGGTCAGGCCATAAGGAATAATATGTATTACGGGCTGTCAAACTACAATGTCATCCGAGATAACGTGATATATTATACTGGTTGCGTCATAGGAGTTTCAGGCGCGTGCGAAGGGCAAAACGCAATCGCCCTCATCGGCGGCTATAATCTCATAGAATACAACAATATCTCTAAGTCACAGGATTTTGTGGATACCAACGGAGGGCATAACATCATGAGGAACAACTACTTGTATGATGCCCTTGATTCTTATTTTCCTGACTGCATCCCTGATGCTGCTCATATTGACAGTTTTCAGCCTTTTGGCATTCCAGGCTATGACTCTGACCATAACATCTTTGAGAGCAACTGGGCATCTGACAATCTTGAGGCCAATTCTCATTGGCTTCAGATAAGGGATGCGACCCGGTCAGGGGAAAAGGAGTTCATTGTCAGGGGCAACGTGGCCTTCAGGTTCGGAAGCTATATCGCCCAAATAGGAGGCATAGATTATGTGAGGATTTACAGCAACACTTTTTCTGATTTCTTTGCTATCTATCCTGATGCACAGAAAGGATGGAGTTGCATGGGTCCAAATACGGAATTTGAGGAGACGGGCGATCCGGACCCTAGCCTGAATAGCGATTTCTTTAACAACATCTATTATAGGGTGACCAGGCCTGACACCAATCATATGATATATGGTGATCCTACGTCCAACTACACTGCCAGAAACAATGCGTGTGAGCAGTCAGGCTCGCATTTCAGCTGCGCAGTCACCTCCAACATCAATTTCGCGGATTATGCGCATGATAATTTCTACCTACAGGAATCTTCAAACGCAAGGAACGCCGGGAAGAATATAACCATAGTCACTAGCTCTAGTGGGAGCGGGACTTCATTCAACGTAGAAGACGCTAACTTCTTCACTGATGGCTTTGGCATTGCCGAGGGTGACATGATCAGGGTTGGCTCTAATGGCCCTGTGAGGATCACTAGCATCTCTGGCAACACCCTCACAGTCAATAGGAGCATCAGTTGGAACAATGGTGACGGAGTTTATTGGAGAAACCAGGATGCTTCTCCTGATATAGGAGCTTTCGAGTATAAGAGTCAAGGGTATGATTATGGCATTTCTATCAGCAGTCCATCCAATAATCAGCAGGTCAGTGGACTGGTGGTCATATATACCTCGCCTACTAATCCTGAGAACATAAGGTTTGTCTCATTTTACATTGATGGCATTCCTGTCAATAATGATTTTGATGCTCCTTTTTCCTACACATGGGATGTTTCAGGCTTGTCAGCTGGGAGTTCTCATGTTATTGAGGTCAGGGCTTATCCATTATACGCGACTACGCAGGTGTCTAAGGGCCAAAAGATTACTGTCACAGTGACTGGTGGTGTTCCAGGCGACCTTAATAGTGATGGCTTTGTTAATAGCGCTGACTTTTTCATTGTTGTTGGCGACTTTGGCAAGAGTAGCAATTTCAACAATGCCAGGTCAGACACTAACTCTGATAATATAATTGATATTTATGATGTGGTGTATGTCGCGAGCAGGATGAGTGGATAGGTGAAAAAATGATGAAGAAGATTTTAATAGGTTCGGTTTTGTTGTTTGTATTATTGCCAGTTTTTGCATCTGCATATATAATAGTTGACCACACTTCGGTCAGCCAATTTGACCAGATCCCTCAGGAGTGGATTACTGCTGCTAAGAATAACCTTAAGATAGCCTACGGTCATACTTCCCACGGTAGCCAGCTGATTACTGGCATGAACATGCTTCGCACAGAGAAAGGATCTCTTTACTCTTGGAATAATGGAGGAACAGGAGGAGCTCTTGATTTAAGGGATTACCCTGGGAACTTTGGCGGGTTAGGGATTGCCAATGACCTCGGCGCCAGTTATGCCGGCGTCCTTAATTATACTGCCTGGGCAGATGCCACACGCCTATATCTGAACCAGCATCCAGAAGTCAATGTGATCATTTGGTCTTGGTGCTATCAGATGAATACTTATGAGTCTGACATCAACACCTATCTTACACGAATGCACCAGCTCGAGCATGACTTTCCTAATGTCAAGTTCGTTTATATGACAGGGCACGTAACTGCTGGGCAGGCAATCTGCAATAGCACAACGCAATGGGCGTGCGTACATTATATGCGCGCCAGCCAGATACGTAATTTTGTGAATGCCAATAATGGTATACTCTATGATTTCGCTGACATTGAAAGCTATGATCCTGGCGGTAATTATTTTGGGGATAAGCTTGTGGATGATGGTTGCAATTATGACAGCAACGGAGATGGCACAACTGATAAGAACTGGGCTACTGACTGGTGCAGCACTCATTCATGCCTTTCATGTTCTGATTGCGCCCACTCCCAGTGCTTGAACTGTTACATGAAAGGCAAAGCTGCCTGGTGGCTTTGGGCAAGGCTTGCTGGTTGGACTGGGGTTGGAGGCCAGACTTGCACTGATGCTGATGGCGATGGTTACGGAGTTGGTTGTGCTCTGGGCGCTGACTGCAATGATAATAATGCAAGTATCAAGCCTGGTGCAACAGAAGTCTGTAATGGTGTTGATGATGATTGTGATAGTAGCATTGATGAAGGCCTCGGCAGCACTAGCTGTGGCGTTGGCGCTTGTTTGAGGAATGTCCAGAATTGCTTGAACGGCATAGTTCAGGTGTGCTCTCCTGGCTCTCCAGGCACAGAAATCTGCGGGAATAGCATTGATGAGGATTGTAACGGCCAAGACCTTGTTTGTGTTCCTGGTGATCTCGACGGCAATGACGTTGTGAATAGTGATGATTTTTTCATCATTGTTAGCGACTTTGGTAAGAGCAGCGGATTCAATAATGCCAAATCAGACACTAACGCTGACAATATAATTGATATTTATGATGTAGTGTATGTTGCAAGCAGGTTTACTTAAGAAAAAATAAGGAATAAAAAATTAAGAAAATAAAAACAAAAAGGGGTAATAAAATTGAAAAAGATTTTTTTATGTGTAATCGTGTTGTTAGCTGTAATTCTACTAATGCCAGTAATGACCAATGCTGCTCTTATTCCGCCAGAAAGGCTTGTTGCCTGGCAAGGAAATGTTGGGGTAGAAGGCGGGATTCCCAGTCGGACAACCCAGATTGATTGTACTGCTTCACCTTATAACGCTCACGCTGATGGTCTGAATACTGCAAGTAACATCCAGGCATGCTTGAATGGAATCGGAGCTAATCAAGTGGCTTATTTGCCAGTTGGTAACTATACTCTGACTGCCACTATTAATATGCCCTCAAATAAGACACTGCGCGGTGCAGGAATGGATTCTACGATTCTCTTATTCACTACACAATTAGGCACAGACATTTCAATTTATGGTGGCTACACTGACGTCTCTCAAAGCCCAGGGGTTAGCATTGTTTCTGGCTATACTAAAGGCTCAAATCAACTTGTCCTATCAAGCGCTAGCGGTTTTGTTCCAGGAAGTTTTGTTTATATCACTGAGCTCAATGACCCTTCGATTCCAGTCAGTGGACTTTGTAACTATTGTGGGCTATATGGCGCAGGTGGAACGCGGACTAGGCTGCAACTAGCTAAGGTTACTGCAGTAAATGGTAATATAATTACGATTGATATCCCGATGTATTTTACTTTCTCAAGCTCTAACTCTCCCCAAGCGAACCGAGCTCCATTTAACTATGTCCAGTATGCTGGGATTGAGGATTTGACAATAAAAAATGTGGGCACAAGCCTTAGCTCGGCAAGAAAGAACGTATTTATGCAGGGAGCTGCGAATTGCTGGGTCAAGAATGTTAAGGCAGAGAATTGTGGGACAAGATGCGTGCACATATGGGATGACGTGTACAGGAACGAGATTAGAGACAGTTTTTTCTTAAATGTGATTGACCAGGTAAATAGCGATAAATATGCAGTAGAGGTTTGGGGGGGCTCAGGCAACCTGGTTGAGAATAATCTTTTTAACAATACCGCTAACGGTATACTCACAGTATCTGCGTCAGGGAACGTTTTCGCCTATAATTATATGCACGGAGTTCACCGCTTGGCAAATGTTGCAGACTGGTTCTGGCCAGATAGCTGGACTCACGGAGAGCATAGCTCATATAATCTCTGGGAGGGAAATGACCAAACAGCGCTGGAATGGGATTTCTATTGGGGCAGTAATTCACACAACATCGCATTTAGGAATCGATTTCATGGCATGGATGCTACCATTAATTATGATCTGCTTAATTTACAGGCAGTCGGCGCCATACAGACGTTTCCCGACAATAACTATATGACTAATATAGGAAACATCCTGGGCACGAGCGGGTTTTCAAATATGTATGAAGGAGACGGTGCCTCCGGCACCAGGCCGGTTTGGCGAACAGTCAGGTCATATAACGGAGTCACCAGTGACCAAGAGTTCACCACTACCTTGCGGCATATGAATTATGATTATTTCACTAATTCTGTCAAGCATTGCGGTGATGCAGGTGAGCCTGGATGTCAAGGAGGTGATGGCAGCACCAGTCTTCCAGCTTCTCTTTATTTCAGTTCAAAGCCAGCTTGGTGGGGAAACCTAGCCTGGCCTGCTATTGGTCCTGACCTTAATCCTATGAACGGAACTATTCCTGCTAAGCAGCGATATGATGCTATGATGTCAGGAAGCAATCCTGTGCCAGTTCCTGGTGATCTTGATGGCGATGGATTTGTGAATGAAGATGATTTCTTCATCGTCGCAAGTGATTTCGGGAAATCATTAGGATTCAACAATGCTAAGTCAGACACTAATTCTGATGGAATCGTGGATATTTATGATGTGGTTTATGTAGCGAGCAGGTTTAGCTAATTTTTATTTGAATATTAAAGAAAAAAAGAAAAGTATATATATAATGTAATTCAATTGAACATAAGAGGGTGGTGTATTCATGAAAAAGAGGTTATTTAATCAGAAGTTTTATTTATTGGCAGGATTATTCTTGTTTTTCATTATTGCTATCAGCAGCGTCTATGCTTTGGTCCAGGTGTCACCTGCCTCTTCTAGCCTGACCATCTGCCCAGGGACTATTTTTCCTATCAATGTAAGCCTGAGCGGGGTATCAGGTGTTTATGGCTTCCAGTTCGACTTGAGCTATAGCTCTAGTGTGTTGGAAGTGGTCAACGTCACTGAAGGTCCTTTCCTGAGCAATAACAAGCAATACAGCACTTCCTGGATAGCACCTCTTCTCACAACTCTAGGATTGATAAAGGGCACTGCTTGCACACGCCAAGGGAGCGTCACCACCACAGCAACCAGCGGAGTGCTGGCAACTATCAATTTCAGGCTTAAATCCATTACTACTTATCCTGCAACCAGCTCCTTGACTTTGTCAAATGTGAAACTTTCCAATATCAACAGCCAGGCACTTGACAGCTCAAAACAAGACGGCTCTGTGACAATAACTAGCTGCCCAGTCTGTACTAATGGTGCGACTCGGAGTTGCACAGCCAGCAATGGGTGCACTGGCACCCAGACTTGCACCAGCGGAGCATGGGGCACATGCACCACGACCCAGAATCGCTGCGACACGAACTGCGACGGCACGCTTGACAGCTGCATCTCAGGTAGCTGCACTACATGCGCGTGCACAGGCACTCAGACTCGGGCATGCACCACCACCAATGGCTGCACTGGCACCCAGGCATGCGTCAGCGGCCAATGGGGTACCTGCACTTCCAGCCTTTATTATTGCGACAGTGACTGTGATGGTGATAGCGAATGCGTTGCCCAGAACTGTGCTGTCTGCCAATGCACAGGAGCCTATAATTCCCAGGAGTGCACAACCAGCAATGGTTGCGCTGGAAGGCAGCCTTGTGTCAATGGCGTATGGGGGGCTTGCGAAATAATAGCTTATTATTGCGATAATAATTGCGATGGCACAGCAGAGACTTGCAGCAGCACTGCCTGCAGGACATGCACTTGCATGAGCGGCAGCACCACTCCTTGTGGAACAGACACTGGAGAATGTGTTGCAGGGGTTCAACGCTGTGTCAATGGAGCCTGGAGCACTACCTGCGAAGGCAGCGTAAGCCCAACAACCGAAATATGTGATAACAAGGATAATGATTGCGATGCTACAACTGACGAAACCTTCACTAACAAAGGGCAAGCCTGTTATGTTGGTGTAGGCGCGTGCAGGCGTTCAGGGACTTATGTCTGCAACGCTGGCGGGACTGCAACAACCTGCAATGCTGTAGCTGGCACTCCGACAACTGAAACTTGTAATAACCTTGATGATGATTGTGATGGCAGTGTTGATGAGAGCCTGACTCGCTTGACTTCTAATCAGGCTGGCTTGTGCTCTGGCAACTCCGAGGTCTGCTCTGCAGGAGCGTGGATAATCAGTGGCAATAATTATGTTCCTGTTGCTGAGATTTGTGATAATAGGGATAATAATTGTAATGGCTTGGTTGATGATGGTCTTTCTCGCGCAGCCTCTAACCGGGCTGGCTTGTGCTCTGGAAACAATGAGACCTGCTCTGCAGGAGTATGGTCTGCTGCCACTACTAATTATGTTCCTGTTGCTGAGATTTGTGATAATAAGGATAACAACTGCAACAGCCTGGTGGATGATGGGCTAGGAAGCACTACTTGCGGCTCAGGCGTTTGCTTGCATACTGTAATCAATTGCGTAGGCGGAGCAACCCAGACTTGCAATCCCTTGCAAGGATCTTCTGCTGAAACTTGCAATAATCTTGATGATGATTGTGATGGGCAGACAGATGAAAGCCTTTCCCAGCCATCCACCAATCGGGCAGGGAGGTGCTCTGGCAATACTGATGTTTGTTCTG
>JBGOZE010000014.1:0-23237 GCA_041479965.1 Candidatus Nanoarchaeia archaeon
AGTTTAACCGAAAACCGAAAAAAATGCTCTCCCAGCTAAAACAACTACAACTACAAATAAAAGAAAGGCAAAAATAAAGAAACCAACTGCAAATAAAAAACCCGTCATCACAGGATTAGCTAGTCTTACAAAGAGAACTGATTCGGAAGTGAATTCTTCTGATGAAACCGTCTGTTCGTCCTCGTTCTCCTCATCAGACCCTTTAACTTTAAGAGTGCCTGGTTTTAGAATCTCTTTAATTATACCCATAGTGCCATCCTGCCAAAATATCACCCTATAATTTTTGGCGAACAGATAAACAAACCTTTTATTCCTCTTTTTTATCCTTACCAGAAACAACATTTGTTGTCTGATTTATGTGAATAACTTGCTTTGATTTCCCTGACGAAAAGATGCCTACAAAAAAGACTACTGTTCCAATTAAAATCAAAGGAATTCCTATTATTGCACCAATCAACGTGGCAGTTAACAAAACCCCAATAAAGAGAACAATCACTCCTGCAATTATAAGACCAGCTCTCATAAGCAAACACCCCCGATTATTAATTTGATAATATGACGTAATATTAAAGCTTTTCTCTTTTGCTAAAACATGTCTTTTCCATGCAAAAACTTTATATATTCACAGTTGTAAGATATCTTATCATGAAGAACTTCGTCCTCGTCGTCGCTGCTATCCTGATCATCGCTGGAGCTATCCTCGAGGGTGCTTCGCTTACTGGCATGGCTGCCTATGAGGATGTTGCTGGTGAGCTTTGCCTGAAGGAGTCTGATTGCAGTGGCAAGCTTGCTTGCTGCCCTGTCAAGGATTCTTCCTCAGGAATCTGCTATTCTGAACAGCTTTGCTCTAGCGTCTATTATTTCACTGAGGCTGACAGGATTACTAATCTTGATTATCTCAAACAAACCAGTAGTCGGGAGAATGGCAAGTCTTCTGCTCTGGTTGCAGCGATCCTATTCATGCTAGGCTTGGGATTTGTCTATCTTTACCTGAATCTTCCTCATGTGCAGGTCCTGGACAAGAAGGCTAAGAAGAGGAGTGCTAGGCACTAGAAGGCTTCTCACCAATTATTATCAAGTATTCTTTGCCAGGCTTCATCAGTCGGCTTTATCCATTCAACTTTTAATCTGTCAAATGGTATTCCTGACCAGATTGCCAGTTGCGGCAGGGAATAATTGCCTTTATATTCCAGTGCAGCAACTCTTGATTCAAAATATTTCCTGAAAGCTTCACTCCTTGTCTCTTTAGTTGGCTTGCCTAGGCCTTTTGACTCCCGGTAATATTCTCTCTCAACATGCGCTCTGTCAACAACAAAGGCTTTATCATCTGGCCTTAGCTCAAAGCTCAGGAGCATCACTTTCTCTCTTCTGCACACATCATGCATGAGATAGCCCCAGAGATTTGGGAATTCAGGATTTTCCAGCCAGCTTCTTGGCTCAGGCTCCAATAATCCTTCAATGACACCATCATATGCTTCATCAGGCAAGCCTTTTCCTTCTCCAAGCTTTATGAATCTTCTTCTGGGAATCAGTCCGGCAAAATGCTCATAATCAAATGATATATAGCCGTCTATCCCTTTTGTCTTCATGGAATCATAGGCTTTCTCATTAGAATAATGATAACCAACAAGCTTGTCTGTTAGTGAAGGTTTCATGTCTCAAGCATCAGTCTCAGCTGATTTAAAAAGTTTTCGAGATTTAACTACTAAATAATAGTAGCAAATCACAATTCTTATAAATACTTCCGTATTCTCACGTGCTATACATATTCAAGTATTATATATAGAGCATTGCCTCGTGCTTATCAGATGAAAAATGGCTAAGAACAACTCTCAGGATAACAAGGGAAAGAAAGCATTGTTCACCTTCTCAGCTGACCCTATAACATTAGGGCACATAGACCTGATAGAGAGGGCTATGACTGAGCTGGGCTTCTCAGAGGTCGAAGCAGCCATCGCAGAGAACCCTGGCAAAAAAGGAAAGCAACTCTTCAGCCTCGAAGAAAGGATTAGCATGGCCAGGAAAAGCCTCTCCCACCTATCTAATATCAAGGTCACAACTTATAGAGGCCTCACAGTAGATTATTGCTACGAGCAATGCATAAATGACATAATAAAAGGAGTAAGGAACAAGGAAGACGAAGCATATGAGCAAGCGTTGGCGCTCAATGGTGAAACCCAGATTCCAGGCATAAAGACCCATTGCATCATAGCCAAGCCAGAATTAGTCCACGTCAGCTCAACAGCAGCCTGGCAAATGCAAGAAGGTGGAGGTTTTGTCCATACCTATGTTCCACTCAATGTGAAACAGGCATTGGAGGCCAGGATTTCTTCTGAATACATAGCAGGAATAACCGGAGAGCTTGCTTCAGGAAAATCCTACATAGGAAAAAAACTAGTTGAGATAGGAGAAAAAAGAGGAATACCTGTCTATAACATAGACCTTGACAGGATAGGCCATGATATTCTAGGACAACTCAAAGATCCGATATATGTAGCATTAAGGAAGGAAATGGTGAAAAAATTCGGCAAAGGAATTGAGCAGACAGATGGCTTCATCAATGGCAAAGCCATTGGGAACCCTCATGGCTTCATCAACAGGAAAGCTCTGGGAGAGATAGTATTCAACAACCAATACAAATTAGACCAGCTTAACAAGCTCTTGGAGCTTCCGATGCAAGTAAGGCTTAGAAGAGAATTCACAGGCAAGAAAGGTCTTCTCTTGTTCAACGCAGCACTCATAGCAGAGACAAGCATGAGCTACCTGTGCAACAACAATACAGTGCTGGTGACAGTCGACAAATCCACTCAGGAGCAAAGGATGGCTGATGAGAGAAAGCTCACACCAGAACAAATCCAGAGAAGACTGAACAGCCAGTTCAACGGTGCTGAGAAGAAAGCCAGGCTCGAAGAGCAGATAGATGCTCATCGCTACGGAAAGATATGGGAGATAGATACTTCTGGAAAAGGAGCGCAAGATGCTGATGCAGAACGATTGTTTGATAACATAATCAAAGACATGGACGTCTACGGAGAACTAAGGTTCATGGGCTTATGGAACAGGCTGAATGCAGATGGCAAGTATGATGATGCTTACTGCAGGCTAAGGGATGAATACCTAAAGCCCCACAGGCATTACCACACTCTGAACCATGTAGTCAGCATGCTCAATGATTATAATGATATAAGGCACCAATTGCAGGACCCTGATGCAGTTGAATTCGCAATCTGGACTCACGACACAGTGTACGCTGACAGGTCAAGAGTTAACGAGGAGAAGAGCGCAGAACTGGCCAAGAGGCTGTGCAAGGATGCATTGCTATCAGATGATTTCACCCAGAAAGTGTATGACCTTAACATTGTCACCAAGCACAACATGGAGTCAACCACTCAAGACCAGGCTTACATGGTAGACTTGGACCTTGCAATCTTCGGAAAGGGTGATGCAAGCTATGAAGAATATGAGAAGAACATAAAAAAAGAGTATGAGTATGTTGATGAATATGTTTTCAGGAAGGCCAGGGCATCAATCCTACAGAATTTTCTTGACAGGCCTCAGATCTATCGCACAGAGCATTTCAGGAACAAGTACGAGGCAAAGGCAAGGGATAACCTGATAAGAGCAATAAATAATCTTCTGAGTGATGAATAATGAACGATAACAATTTCTTAAGAGTTCAGCATCAGATTGAGGAAGCATGCAAAGATGCAAAATCAGTCGGCAACCCTTCATTCGTGCCTATGGGCTTGGACTGGCTGTCAAGCATAATTGATAATGGCGAATCCCAGGGCTACATACACAAGGGGCAGACAGTGCTTGACATGGGCTCTGGAAGCGGTTCCTCATCTATTTTCTGGGCTTATCGCGGCTACAATGTGATTAGCATAGAGCTTCAGCCTAAGCTCGTTGAGATTGCAAGGGAAGCTGTCAATAAATGCAAAGGCATCATAGCAGACGGGCTTGAAGTCAGGATATATCAAGGCAGCTACTTCCCTGAGAGCTACTTAGATAAAAGAAAAAGCGGCAAAAGCTTTGCAGCACGAGCTGAGAATAAGATCTCTGGCAGTGGCAACCCCGGAGATTATTTGCTGTTCCCAAGATTCCAGGAAGATGTTTTCAAGAAAAACAACATCAATCTTAAGGATATGGATGTATTCTATGCCTATGCCTGGCAAATGCAGGCGCCTTCAGTGCTTGAGATCTTCAAGGACTATGCTCGTGACGATGCTACTCTCTGCATGGTCGGGCCTACCAGCAACAAGTATGTAAAGGCACTGGGGCTCATCCCTTGCTGGGATGATGATTCTCGCTTAGAGCCTTACTGGGAACGCTTTGTCAGGAAGACACCTGTCAAGAAAGCCTAGTTAAAAAGAGAATTCTTTAAATATAACTAATGATTTACCTGTCGCATGGCTGTCAAGTTCAAGCAGAAATGCGAGAGGTGCAAGACTAATTACGTCGTGGTTTCTTCCTGGAGGCAGAGAAGGCCTATTGTGTGCTATGATTGCGATAAAAAAGACATGCAAGGAGAGATAAAAGACCCTGAGCTGAAGAAGCTGCTTGACATTCCAGTGGAGTTTTATGTGCAGAATTCTTTTCTCAGGGCGATAAAGATCAACTGCTTAAAGTACGGCAGCCTCACCCAGCCTCAGATCGATGCTTTCAAGAAGGTCTTGCAGGATTTGAAGGAAAAACAAAACATTTAAATTTCTATACACATTTATACACACACGTGTGTATTCGATTGGAGCTGATAAAAGATGCAATCAAGTAAGTTTTTGCAAAAAGCAAAGGAAATAAGGAAAAGGGACTCAGCAGTATTTGACACTCTGATGGAATTTGAGAAGACCAAGAAGATAAGGAGCAAGGCCAGGCTTAATTTCAGCATAGATAAAGCAATAGCCTCGAATTTCCAGAAGTACTGCAGAGAGAAGGGCTACAACATGAGCGCTAAGATAGAAAAAGCTATGAAAGAAATGGCTTGTGAGTGAAATTTTAGTCGTATAAAAACAAAACATTTAAATATCCCCTGTCCAGTCTTTTTATCATCGAGAGCCTTTCTCAAAAAACAAAAAATCCTGGAGTAGGTAGGAGAAGGTTAAGGGTAACAAATCAGTCAAAGGTGAATTTGATGATAAAAACAAAAAATGGAACATTTTTTGAATTTTCAAAATTTAACGAGGTGAAATTTTGATAAAAAAAGGAGATTTCATTGAGCTGGATTACACTGGCAGGATTAAGGACGACAAGGTAGTGTTCGACACAACCTCAGCAGACACAGCCAAGGCCAGCGACATCTTCAGCTCCAAGTACAATTACAAGCCAGTCATAATCTGCGTCGGAGAAAAGCACGTTGTCGCAGGGCTTGATGAAGCCATCATAGGCAAGAATCCTGGCAAATACACGATCGAGGTCAAGGCAGAGCATGCTTTTGGCAAGAAGACAGCAGAGCTCCTGAAATTGATCCCTATGAAGCTTTTCACCAAGGACGAGGTCAGGCCTTTTGTTGGTTTGGAAGTCAATGTTGACGGCACATTAGGGATTGTCAGGAATGTTAGCGGCGGAAGAGTGATTGTTGACTTCAACCACCCGTTGTCAGGCAGAGACTTGATCTATGATATTGACATCAAGAGGGAAGTCACTGACCCTGTAGAAAAAGTCAAGTCAATACTAGACCTCTTAGGCATGGTGTTCGATGATATTGACATATTGGATGACAAGGCTACCATCACCAGCAAGGTCAAGCTTCCTGAAGAGCCAGCCAAAGAGCTTGGTGAGACCATCCAGAAGCTGGCAGGCTTGAAGTCTGTTGAGTTCAAGACAGACTCAGAAGCAAGCAAGCAAAATCTTGCTGCCCCAGAAAAGCCTGGCTTTTCTGAAGCCAAGAAGGAACTCAAGGAAGAGATAAAGACAGAATCAAAAAAGGATTCTGAATCATCAAAGGCAAAGCCTTTGAGTGCCAAAGATGAATCTTTGAGCACTTCAACAGAGTTGAAGAAGAAAGCTGAAGAGAAGCCTTCACCAGCCCCTAATCACAAGAAGCCTGGAAAGGCGCAAAAGAAAGATTTATAAACTACTTATTCAATAAATCATGTTGCGGCAAAGGGTTATTATCACACTCACTGCGGAGGTGCTTCCAAATTGGCAGACAGAAATGTCAAGAATGTAGGCGATACAACAAAGAAGAACGTGCTTGATGATGAGCTAGAAGAGCTTTTAGCCAAGCAAAAGGCGACCATCAAGGTGGTCGGAACAGGTGGAGCAGGCAACAACACCATCAACAGGATGACAGAGATAGGAATCATAGGCGCAGAGACCATAGCCATGAACACAGACGCCCAGGACCTGCTCTACACAACTGCAGACAAGAAAGTCCTCTTAGGCAAAGAGATAACCAGAGGCCTAGGAGCAGGAAGCATACCCAAGATCGGAGAAGAAGCGACCCATGAGTCAGAGCACGAAGTCAAGCAGGCCTTGGCAGGCGCTGACATGGTGTTCATAACCTGCGGCCTCGGAGGAGGAACAGGAACAGGAAGCGCTCCTGTCATAGCTGAGATTGCCAAGAAATCAGGCGCACTAACAGTCGCTATTGTCACCTTGCCATTTGCAATGGAAGGACACAGGCGATACGAGAACGCAGTCATAGGCTTAGAAAAGCTTGAGAAGAATGTTGACACACTCATAGTCATTCCCAATGACAAGCTACTGGAGATTGCTCCTGACTTGCCATTGCACACAGCCTTCAAAGTGGCTGATGAGATACTCACCAACAGCGTCAAGGGAATTGCAGAGCTAGTCACCAAGGCTGGCCTGGTGAATCTTGACTTCGCAGACATAAGGGCTGTGATGGGCAACGGAGGAGTTGCCTTGATAGGAGTGGGTGAGAGCGACACAGAGAACAGGGCTGTTGAGAGCGTGGAGAAAGCCATCAACAATCCCTTGCTTGATGTTGACATCAGCGGAGCCAACGGCGCATTGATCAATGTTGCCGGCGGACCAGACATGACCTTGGACGAAGCAAGGAAGGTCGTTGAGACTGTTAGCGTCAAGCTTGACGAGGATGCAAGGCTGATATGGGGAGCTCAGATCTCAGAGGACCTGGAAGGAACCATAAGGACCCTTATCATCGTGACAGGTGTCAAGAGCAGCCAGATACTCGGTGGCAGAGGCAAGCCTTCGACTGGCGAGAAGAAAAGGGAGATAGAGGACGAATTAGGGATTGAATTCATCGATTAAAAATTTTTTTATATTCAAACAGAAAGGAGAGATAATATGAAGTATTGGGGGAAACTTAAGGATTTTTGGGTACAGTGCAGAAGAGTCATGAGAATAACTAAGAAGCCCAGCAAGGAAGAATACCTGACCATAGTCAAGGTGGCTGGCCTGGGAATATTAGTGATAGGATTCATAGGCTTTGTATTCCACCTGTTAAACCAATTAATTGTCTAAGAGGTAAATCATAATGGCAGAGGAAGAAAACAAAAAGGAAGGAGAAAGCACAGAAAAGGCTTTGGAATCAGAAGAGGAAAAGAAAGAAGAGATACACGAAGAAGAAGACGATTCCAGTGAAGAGGAAGAGGAGAAGGCAGAGGAAGAAGTTAAGCCAGTAGCAGAGATAGACGAGGAAAAAACCTCTGAAGAGCCTAAGTCAGATGAGGACGAGTTCGTCACCATGATGAAGGCAGAGGAGAAAGAGAAGAAAGCAGAAGCAGAGGCAAAAAGCCTGGACCTCACAGCCATAA
The DNA here is from genome assembly GCA_041479965.1 of Candidatus Nanoarchaeia archaeon. Lineage (GTDB taxonomy): Archaea > Nanobdellota > Nanobdellia > Woesearchaeales > SM23-78 > SM23-78. The sequence continues at coordinate 7,743 of JBGOZE010000014.1, forward strand.
TCCCAGATAAAGAAGAGGAAGTTGAAGAGATAAGCCTGGTCAAGAAGAAGCCTAAGAAAAAGAAGAAAGAAGAGGAATTCGAGGAAGTATTTGAGGAATCCAAGGATCCCAAGATCTATGCTCTCAGGACCACTGCCAACAGGGAAGACCAGGTCATGAGCTTTCTCACAAGCAACGCCTCCAGGAAAAAGCTTGATGTTTATTCTGTAATAAGGCCTCACGGCATGAGAGGATACATATTCATAGAAGCAGGAAGTCGCTCTGACGCAGAGCAGGCAGCCTTCGGAGTTCCCTATGCGCGAGGACTTCTTGATAGCATAATCCAGTATCAGGAGATAGAGCACATGCTTGAGCAGGTCAAGAAGGAAGCTAACATCCAGAAGAATGATATTGCAGAGATAATCAGCGGACCCTTCAAAAGAGAGAAGGCCAAGATCACCAGGATAGACAGGGCCAAGGAAGAAGTGGTAGTGGAATTATTGGAAGCGGCAGTTCCCATACCATTGACCTTGAAGATAGACGCTGTCAGAGTGATAAGGAGAGAAGGAGAAGATGGAGGAAAGCTGGAGGAATAGGAATAGATTCTTTTTCCTCTTGCAAAATCTTTATAAAGAGTTCATCTTTTCTCGGGGAGTAACATGGCTAAAGAAGTAGTTGAAGCATTGGTTGAAGGAGGCAAAGCAACAGCAGCCCCTCCACTTGGCCCAGCACTTGGACCTAAAGGAGTTAATATCGGGCTGGTCATAGCTGAGATCAACAAGAAGACTGCCAGCTTCAAAGGCATGCAAGTACCAGTCAAGGTGATAATTGATTCTTCTACAAAAACATTTGAGATAACCATAGGAACTCCTCCTGCATCTGAGCTCATTAAGAAAGAGGCAGGAGTGCAGAAAGGCTCAGGCAATCCTTTGGACCATGTCGCTGACTTGAAGATTGAGCAGGTCATCAAGATAGCCAAGATGAAAGAGGACGCATTGAGCGGAAAGACATTGAAGGAGAAAGTCAAGGAAATAATCGGCACATGCAATTCCATGGGAATAAAAGTTGAGGAGATGCACGCCAAGGACGCCATTGTTGCTGTTAATGAAGGCAAGTTTGACAAGGAGATAAAATCAGAGAAGACAGAGCTGACTGCAGAAGAGCTCAAGGAGCTTGAAGAGGCGAAGAAGAAGATGCAGGCAGAGCTCGCAGCCAAGAGAGAAGAATACATGATTAAGGCCAAGTCTGTCATGAAGGAGCTGGAAGGCAAGGAGTCAAGAGAGATAAGGAAGAAGATGGAAGAATTGGAAATCCCAGAGCCTATCATCAACGAACTCTTGCCCAAGGAAGCTGCCAGGGAAGGAGCTCCTGGCGCCAAGCCTGCTGCCAAGCCTGCTGAGAAGAAATAAGTTATTTTTCTTTAAGTTATTATCATATTCTTAGAGTTCAGAATGCTATCTTGCAGGAATAGAGCAAGATGATCAAGATAACAACCACTACGACGATGACCCACCAGAACATCTTCTCATAAGGCGAGGACTTGTCTTCCTGCTTGCCCTTTGCGACTTGTTTATCATCCATCAAGCAAGAAGGATGGATGATGGATTATAAAAATCTTTTTATGATATAAGCCCTCGGCTAAAAAAAAACAGCAAGCTTTAAAAAGCCTTCACAATTCGCAGCATCATATGGTAATAAGGACAGGCGGCAGCAGGAGAAAGAGCAGATACAAGTTCAAGAGAGCCAGGAACAAGAAGGGAAAGCTCAGCCTGAGAAACTACTTGGCAGAGTACAAGCCAGGGGAAAAAGTCATCATCAAGCCTGACTCTATCGTTCAGATCAGCCTGCCTGACCCTAGGTACGTCGGAAAGACAGGCGTGGTCAAGGCCAAGAGAGGCGCTTGCTATGAAGTTCTCATCAATGACATTGGCAAGGATAAAATGCTGATAATTCATCCAATCCACATCAAGAGGTGCTTAGTATGACTGGTCCTGAAGTGCTTGAGAAGAAATCCATGAACATGTCTGCTCTCAAAGAAGAGCTTGCTGACATCAAGAAGAGAGATGGAGAGCTGAGCTTCAGAGGAGCGAAGACAGAGGAGTATGTGGTTGAGTTCGCTTCTTTAAAGCCTAAGCAGGCAGAGGAGCTTTACAAGAAGATTGAGGGGCTGAACATTCCCAGGCTTAAGGATTCTTACATCAACAAGATAATCGACATGATGCCTGCTAACGTCGCAGAGCTCAAGGTAGTGATGCAAGGCTATGCTTTGCCTGTCACCAACGAGAACCTCAAGAAAATTGCCGATGCTGTAGCTGATTTCCTGCCTAAGAAAGCAGTTGATAAGCCAACAAGTGAAAAACTTGCTGCCCCAGAAAAATAGAGTTTTCTGGAGAGAACTGAGTTATTCTTTTGGAGCTCATTCTGAAAAGATTTTTAATAAACTTTAAATACTCATTATGAACAAACAAGCTTAGAGAAGGGGGTTTTGAACCTTATCAAACTAGATAGGAGTGCGTTTAAAGATGATGAACAAGAAAGAAGAAGAAGCAGTAGTGCTGGACTTCCTGCCCAACGGCTACCCGTTCGACAGCAGGCCTATGCACCTGAAGACTCCTATAGTGCAAGCCCTCGGAAAAGAGAACTACACGCTCCTAGAATTAGTTCCTAGAAAAGGAGTATTCTTGCAGCCATTTGAAGAAGTATATATTGGAGAGGCAAAAAGAGACAAGATCCACCATATCAACGGCAAGATCGGAGTAAGCAAGCTGACTGAGACAGCCAAGTCAGAACTGAAGCATGTGGTTGAAGATTTAGTTAAGAAGCACGAAGAAAGATTTGTAGAATTCTTTAATAAAGCCCAGCCCATAAGCACCAGGATGCACGTGCTGGAATTACTTCCTGGAGTAGGCAAGAAGCACATGTGGGAGATACTCAACGAGCGGAAAATAGAGCCTTTCAAGAGCTTGGCAGACTTAAGGGATAAAGTTAAGCTTATGCCAGACCCAGTGATTACAATAGTGAAAAGAATAGTTTCTGAGCTGGAAGGAAAAGAGAAGCACTACCTGTTTGTTGACAGGCCTAACGAGTAGGCATTCTTTAAAATTAGAAAAAGCAATAAAAAAATTTTAATAAAACATTTTTATCTCGCCCTCTCAGCGCCAATACCCTTGTTCCTCAAGCCTCTGGATTTCTTTCCTGCGCTGGTCAAGCCCCTGAAGGCTCTGCCTCTCTGGCGAGCTATGTTCCTGAGGTTGACGTCACGCATGATGTTAGGGTGATGCCTGTCTATCATGATGATCTCGAACCAGTAATGCTTTCCGTCCTGGCCTACGTTGTAGGAGTTGAGCACTTCGCAGTTCACGAACTTCCTAGCTGCTTTCTCCTCAGCTACCTGCTGGTAGTTCTTGTCCAAAACCATGTGTAGCCTTGAAGCCTTAGGCCTTCTTCCTCCGAGCTCATGAGGCCTCATCTTGCCTCCTCTGTTGACTCTTTGTCGCACAATGATGAATCCTTGCTTCGCCTTGTATCCCAGGCTTCTAGCCCTGTCTATCCTTGTAGCATGGTCAATCCTTAAGGTGATTGGCTGCTTTCTCCAAAGAACTAGCCTTTGCCTCTGGATCTCTCCCAGGCTTTCCCCTGGCCTCTTCCAGAGATCCCTGATATACTTATACATTCCCACAGTTGGCCTCCATTATTATTTTCTCTTTTTCCCCCAGGTTCAGGCAAGCCAATGCCCACATCCCTGATTATCTCCTAAGAAAAAGAGTTGGTTTATAAAGGTTACGCTGAGAAATCTAATACCAGGCGTCCTGCATTGCTTGTTCATTCACAGCCTCAGCTATCTCATCATAATCCCGGGGATTAGGTTGGTAAGGCCTCCATTCCCATTCATCAGGGCCACTTTGCACAATCGACCCATCATGGTCCTCGACCTTTTGTTCTAAATCCTTTGGCTCATCATGACCACAGTCAGTCAAACACATAACAATCCCCCTGGTTTTATTGACGGGAACAAATGATGATATATAAACCTTACTTATCAGAGGCCAACCAAAATATTAAAGATGATATTGACGTAAATTCAAAAAGACTAATTTTTCATAAACTATTAAAACTAAGCTTCATATCCCTTTCCCAATAAGGGGTGCAGTGATGGAAGAACAAAACGATTCAACAGAATTGGGCGGTAATATAACCCTGGTTGGCTTCAAGGACATTGACAGGGCTGAGCTCGTGGTTGTCAAGAAGATAATCGGCAGCTACACTAGAAAGCTTAGCGACACAGTTTCTGGGTTTGAGTCAATAACCTTGACTCTAAAGGAAATCCACAAGACAGACGAAGGCCACCCCAAGTACGAGCTGCATGCAAAGGCTAATGTGAAAGGCAGGCCTTGCGTTGCAGAAGCGGTTGACAGGAACCTGTTCGTGGGCTTGGATGATGTCCTAAAGAAAGTCCTGACCTTAGCTTCTAAGGGATGAGTACCAACAATAAAAAGAGTAATCTGGGCGTTTGGCTATAGGTTAGGTTATTGATTAGTGGTTCATATCAAAAATGCTAGGACCATCAAGATCATATCGCACTAAAAGCTCCCTTCCATTCCCTCTTACATAGGAGATGTAATTCTCCTCGCTTTTTTCCAGTTTCCATTCACCGCCAAAGAAATTCAGGCTTCCGTAGAGATGCTTAAGTGCTTCTCCAAGTGTTCTTTTAGAGCCTCTGAAATTCCTATAGATAAACCCGCAACCCTTATTTGCCCAGTCTATTTGCTCAGATAAATGCACCCATATGTTCTTATCATCAGGCTTGTCCTCTGCTTGTGGAACAACCAATTTATCAATAGATGCATTCAAACGGTTCGCGATAATAATAAATGCTGTTGGCATACAGTAATAGAAATGTCAGGTAGTTTATAAATCTTATTTGCAAGATTGCACGTCGCAGTCCTCAGCCCCGATAAGCCCTCGGGTCCAATCCATCAGCTTCCCAGTACGGAGCTCTGGTCTTGGTTAGAAGCTCTTTGGCATCATGCAACCCCGGCTGCCCGGAATGAGCTTTAAGCTCTATGCCCTCAAGATGATTCTCATCAACAACATAATAATGCTCATCCATTCCCTCGCCGTGCAGCAGCCTTATTGATGCGATGTAAGGCAGCATCACTCCCAGGTCCCATAATTGCTTAAATGGTTCATAACCAGTAAAAGTGGGACAAACCGCACCATTTTCATGCATTTCCTTCAAGTACTTTTTAATATCTCCATCAATGCTCCCGCGGTAATGTGTTGCTCGCATAATGCTAAGAATCTTGCTAATTTTTTAAATTTAACTAAAAGCGCTTGCTCTCAGATAGAAATCTTCTTCACTGCTTCTTAGCAGCTAATTCCTGGGCAGTCGGAACTTTGTCTTTGGGAGCTTCTTCTTTCTTCTCAGGAGCAGCTTCAAGCTTTTTTTCTTCTGCTTTGTTCTCGCCTTTTTTCTCCTCTACAGGCTTTGCAAATGCAGCTCTCTCAGCAGCCTTTTCTTCCTTGGCAAGCTCTTCCCTGCCTTCTGTCACTCCCAGCTTCTTCTCGAGCTTGTCCTTCATTGTCTTAGGCTCTTTCTTCTTCTCTGCCTTCGCAGCTTCCTTGAACTCAAATCCTTCAAGCTCTGCCCTGACCACATCATCTTCCTTTATCACGTGAACTTTGACGTGGTGCGGAGGATTCTTTATTCCGTGCTTCCATAGGTGCTCGTTCAGGTGCATTCCCAGGAGTATGTTCTCGGACTTCATGTGCTTTTCAAGAAATTGCCTTATAGTCCTGACTGCTCTGGGAGTCTTCTTGTGCTTGGCTGTGCTCCTGAAACTCTTTCTTAAAGGAATATTATAGCTTCTCTCAACTTTGACTTTGGTCTCTTTCTTCTTTGCCATATATCATCACGCCTTTATCTTAGTCCTTCTCCAGTTCCTCTTGACAACAGTATGCCTTCCAGGATGCACCCTTCTGGTCTTGCCGTAGATCTTAGGCACTGTCCAGTATGGAGCCCACTTAGTCTGCTCTCCTTTCTTGATCAGCCTCTTCTTCTTAGCCCTTGGTTTGTATCTTGTCATTTTCGTTTCTCCTCAAGCTGAAGGGTTTGCCTCTTTCAGAAAACTTGAGTTTCCAAAACCTTCTGTTTTGGATTCAGAAATCTTAGATTTCTGTATTTCTGATTCAGCAAGTTTCTGACTTGCTGTTTTCTGAGCCTCTTGCTTAGCAGGCTCCTTGGCTTCAGCAAGTTTCTCACTTGCTGTCTTCTCTGAAGCAACCTTGGGCTTAGCCCTTGGCTTCTCCAATTCCTTGACTGTGCTGGCAATCAATGATTTAGCCTTCTGGGTTATCACTCTGCCTTTATGCAAGCTTTTTGACTGCTGCTTCAACAGTCCAGCTGTCTCAAGCTCCTGAAGAATCAATCTTATGATCTTTCCACTGCCTTTGTAGAAGTGCTCAGGAGCAACTCCGTTGTTCTTTTTTGCGCCATACTTGGTCCTAAGCTTTGAGACTCCTATTGGCTGAAGCCTCTCCACCTTGAGCAGTATGCTTGCTGCCCGCTGGTACCACCAGTCAGGATTCCTAGGCGGCTTTTCCTTGCTCACTCCTGTCTTCACAAAATCAGCCCAATCAGGCCTTCTGATCATTGGCTTGACCTTCTCTGCCAAGCCGCTTACAAGCTCTTGTTTTGAAACTCCCATGATGATAAACCTCTGCGTCTATTCATACAAATATGACATTCTCCTACAGAACCTCTAAACCAAGCCAAAGGATAGGTGAAGCATTTATAAATTTATCTTTTTTGCGCAGAGCTTGGAAACCTTGGAAAAAAGGCTTTCCAGGCTTATAATTACCGAAACTTTTAAATACAACAAATCTCAAAAAGCTTAAATAGTTGAATATTAAGAGTAATATGAAAATCGAAAGAGGTGTTTTATCATGAGGGATAAGAAGGGTTCTATGGAGTTGGGTATCAATGCAATTGTCGTGCTGATAATAGCGCTGGTTATTCTCGGCCTAGGAATAGGCTTTGTGACCAGGCTTTTCACGCAGTCATCAGACACATTCGGGGGGATCATCGCGAGCCAGGAATTGGAGTTCCATGCAGACGCCATGAACGCCATCAAGTTCGACACTACTGAAGCTACTGTGAAGAAAGGAGCTACTAGTGCAATCAAAGTCAGCGTTTATAACTCAGGCATATTCGCAGAGAACTCGCCTATTACCCTCTCAGTGACTGAGTGCATAGATGCTAATGGAAACTTATACACTGATGCTTGTGATTCGGGCATGATAAGTGCTTGCCTCGCTCTCCCCCCCTCCGACCCATTAGTATGTGATTGCCACCTAAGGGTTGTCAAATTAGCTGCTCCTTCCCAGCCTATAACCCCTGGAACTGATGGGGGCTACAGAGCAATCCTGAGTGTTCCTAAGACTTATTATGGTGACCTACAAGACCTAGCGGCAATCACTGCATGGATGAATGATCGTAATGTTGATACTGAAAAAGTCAAGGCTCAGACTTACATCTGCACTATAAAGGCAAGCGATAGCACTGTTGATAACCCTAAGATTGCCACATCGCAGCTGTACATAAAAGTCATCGTCTAAGAGAAAAAAATTATTTTTTATTTTCATATAAGCCAGCATTAATATTACATCAAAAAAGAGGGGGTGGATTTTTTCATGGCAAAGACTAAGAGGCATATGACCCATGATGAAGAGTTTCAGATAATGAAGATAGTATTGGACAAGTTCCTATGGCTTGGAGTGGCTATAATGGCTTTCGGCTTCTACAAGATGATAAGCTTGAGCGAAAGCTTCACTTACGGCTTGACTGTGCTAGCTGCAGGAGCTATCATCCTGATAATCTTCATGGTAATTCTTATCAGGGAGTACAACTTTTTAGGAAGTAATTAGAGCTGGCAATTGTCTGGGAATAAAATGAGAGCAGCCAATACCCTATTAATCCTTGTATTAATAGCAAGCATCTTGTCCATAATCTTCTTAGCTGGCTGCCAGAAAGCCCAGTGCTCTGTCAATAATGATTGCCGCCTCGCATCTAATAAGTGCGACATAAGCAGGTGCGTGAAGGCAAGATGCGTCCTGGAAGTTGGGCCTAACTGCTGCGGCAATGGGGAATGCGAAGCTTCTTCTGGCGAGAACAAGTGCAGCTGCCCTGTTGATTGCGGCAAATGCTCAGGCAAGGTCAAGTATGATGTAATAGGAAGCAGAGGGCCAAAGCAGGTCAATGCTAGCTATGCAATCTATTATTGCGAGGACAGCGAGTGCAAGATAGGAGTTGATAATAGCGTGGTGACCCAATTATCTCTCATGCCTACTAACAATATCGATGAGGCTGGGGCTTTCACAGCAGAAACCCTCACCATCATGAATAACCCTTTTATCATTGGCAATGACAAAGTCACTGTCAGGATTAGGCTTACTGACCTGAACCCTGCTGTCACGAGCATGGGCATAATATTCACTAACATCCAAATAGTTAGCGGAAGCGAGCTGATGGGAGAGAGAGTGATAGTCAAGAAGATGATTACTGTAGGCCAATTATTGGAGGAGACCTTCAGCCTTAACAGCTCCCAATCATTAGTGGAGGAAGACAAGACCATCTACATAAAGGTTGATTATGAGTACACCCTGCAAGGCAAGGCAGCACCCATAAGGAACAGCTACAAGGCCAAGCTGGCTGACAAGGTATGGTTCATTGTGCCGTGAATAACATGAAAAAAGCAAGCATAGAGCTAAGCATCAATTTCCTGGTCGTGATAATAATATGTGTAGTCATGCTGGGCTTTGGCATCAAGCTGTTGATGGATGCAAACAAGACAGCATATGAGCTGAGAAAACAAGTTGACACATACAACCGTGGCATATTGAAAGAAATCTTGGATGATGGCTCCCTAGTCACTATTTTTCCTATGTCAGACAAAGGAGCTGGTGGCCAGCCAGTTGACTTTGACCTTGGAATCAGGAACGAGCTAGGCCATGACCAGGATTTCTGCGTAGCCATAGAGCCAGACCAGTTCACTCCTGGCTCAGCGGATTTCCAGAAACTATATGTTCCTGGCCCTTATGCTGTGGCTAACACTGCGGAAACATATATTCCTCTCAGGCTGATAACTCCCAATAATGCTCGCAAGGGCTCATATCTCTTCAATATTTGCGTGTGCGCTCCTGCTGCAGCTTCTAGATGCACCTCTTCTGAGTGCAGCTGCAATTCTGACGCCAAGTACGGCCTTATGCAGAAAGTGCAGGTCAATGTAGGCTAGAGCCTAGCTTATCATACTTTAGTTATCCTGTCAGTTATCTCTTCGAACAACAATATCCCATTGGTCTTGACCCTGTAAGAATTAGCATAAAGCACATCATCAAGCAAAGCCTTGAAAATCCTTGTATCAATCGCATATTTCTCTCTCATATAATCCGATACTTTCCTTGCTCCGCCCATGCTCCGGCAAGCCCAGATGCCACCCCAATCACCAGCGCCATGCTTGACTTGAGTTTGAGGCAGCATGAACCATTCATTCACAGGATACTCTATGATGTTAGGGTTCTTTCTCAAGCCCAATGATCTCATGTCAGAAGTTACTACCTTGTAGCCGAGCAAGTATTCAATGTTGTCAAGGCAAATCTTCTTTAAGGATTGATTAGTTTGCATCTTGCACTGAGAAAACAGCTTTCATTTAAGAAGTTTATTTTAAATCCTGCCACTCAAGGAATCAGTCCTTTGAGGGCTTTCTCAGGGTCATCTGCCAGGGTGATGCCAGAAGCAATAAGGATTCCGTCAGCACCAAGCTCAAGAGCAGTCACAACATCCTGCCTGTCCTTGATGCCAGCACCAACCAATAACCTTATTCCGTACTGCTCCTTTATGTCATGAACGCTCCTGCTGATGATCTCAGGCTGAGCCTTGCTAACGCTGATATCCCCACCGATAAGCTCAGGGGGCTCCACTGCTATGAAGTCAGGCTTCATATGAGCTATCTTGCCAGCTTTCTCTGGAGAATCAGCGCACACCACAGTTGCCAGGCTGACTGCCTTAGCCCTCTTGATGCTCTCCTCTAATTTTTTCATCGGAATCTGGTGCTCAGAATGATTGAGCAAAGTACCTGTTGCTCCTGCTGTTCTCACAACTTCTGGAAGCACGCTTCCAGTGTATCTGCCAGGAGGATAAGAGTCAACGTGCTCTGCGTAGACAGGAATGCTCACTGCTTTGCTCACAGGAAAGATGTCTGGAGCGCAGACAGCCACTCTTATGTCTGTACCTGTCTCAAAAGCCACTTTTTCGCAGATCTTGGCCAGATGCACAGCTTCTTCTCCTGTGCTGCTAGGATAAGTCTTGAAATTCACGATGATAATTGGTTTCTTCATTTTAGTCGATGCCTCGCAGAGCAGATAATTGTTAGTTAACTGATTTATTATTAAATTTTAGGCGCCTCAATTGCCGGCGAGGCTTATCTATTTGCTTTTATCTTTACCCTTTTTATTCTTTTGTATTTTGATAAGAAAAAAGTGCTAACTATCACCATTAGCAGGCATAAGTACTGCCCCATGCTGAGGCCAAACCATACAGGATCTGTTCCTGGGTCTCGAAGGAAGGAAATGAAAAACCTTAGTGTACCGTACATCAGGACGAAAATCCAGAATATCATTCCGTCCTTAAGTTTTTTCTTGATGCTTTTGTTGAAGTAGAGAATGCTCAGGGTTACGAATATCACGACGTTCTTGGCTGCCTCATATAATTGGCTTGGATGCCTGCAGCCATCATAGCCTGGGAACACAACGCACCAAGGAACATTGGCCTTGATGCCTACCAGCTCTCCGTTGATGAAATTAGCTATCCTGCCAAAGAACAAGCAAACTGCCAAGGGAAGCACTGCGAAGTCTGCGAGCTTGTAAAAGCTTACCCTGTGCTTCTTGCAGAACAATAAGCCTGCGAGCACCGCTCCGATAAGTCCTCCGTGGAAGCTCATTCCTCCATGCCAGGTCTTCAGTATCTCAAGAGGGTCTGTGATGAAAGTTCTAGGCTCATAGAAGACGAAAAGCAAGAGCCTTGCCCCTATTATTGCCCCGAGAATCAAATAAAGCATGAAAGTGTCTGCTTTCTCAGGCGTGAAATTAGGGATTTTCTTCTGCTTCGCAATCCTCCTGAAAAGAAAATAAGTGGCCAGGAACCCCAGGGCATAGACCAGGCCGTAGTATCTTATCTCAAAAGGTCCGAGGTTCGAGAGCACTGGATTGATGTTGTGATAAAACAATTCTTCCTCACCATGGCTTAAGAAAATCCCTGACTATAAAAAGTTTGCTTAAAAGCATGAAAGACAGGCACATCAGCCGAGCTTAGGAAGAGGTGATCCTGCTCGCTACATACACTACATCATAAATATCCACCATATTATCGTTGTTGGTGTCTGACCTTGCATTATTGAAACCGCTAGTCTTGCCGAAATCGCTGACAACGATGAAGAAGTCAGCAGAATTGACAAATCCATCACCATTCAAGTCGCCAGGAACATTCAAAGGTGAAGTCCCGCTGATCTGCTCATATCTCACCTGTGCAGGAATCTTGCCATTAAGCAAAGCGCTTGGGTTGTTTGGGTCTGGTCCGAAAGCAGGCCAGGCAAGGTTTCCCCACCAGCTAGGCTTGGAGGAAAGATAAAGTGAAGCTGGCAGCGAATGATCACTGATGCCAGGGTTCCAGACTACTGAATTGGTTGAATAGTCAAAATTCCCGTGCCTGAGAAGCGTTGTTCTTGTTCCAGGATCTGACTGCTCTGCAAGGCAGCCACCAGGTGTTGCTGATTCATATCCCAGCCAATAGATGTATGGCTCATGCCAGCAGTTGAGGTTGGTCACATCAGACAGCTCATAGCCCCAAGTTATTTCTGGCGTGCCAAGGACATTGCCTAATGCGCTGAAATAGCGCGAGTATTTTGCCAGCATGATTGGCCAAAGGCTTCTTATGGAAGTCATGGTCGGGTAAGAGAAATAGCCTGTGAGCCTGTTCCTGTAAAGAGTCACGTGCGATGATTCTCCGTGTATGAAATCTGACCAGAAAGCCTCTCCTACATTGCCCTCGAAAAGATTATAAGACGGGTGCCTTCCGTGATGACAGATGGTAGGCATTATGGCATTGGTCAAGTCTGCGCATGTTGGCCAGGTGAATTTCTGGTGGGCAGCATAATTGTATGATATGACGTTGCCGCCTCCGCCAACTGATTGCGCTATCGGGTCGTGCAGCCAGTCAAAGAGATTATTCTCTACAAGCGTGTCTGTTGTGAATGCCATCAAAGATATTCCATAGCCATAGTTGCCTGTGAAGCACTGAGCGTCGTGAAAATAGTTGTCCCTTATCTCCATCTTGTAAGAGAAGTATGAGTGAAAATGCCTTTGCGTTGTGTTGAATGATTCTATGTTCTTCACCCAGCAGTATGCGCAGCCGTCCATCTCAATGCTATTGCCATTTCCTCCTGTTATATAAAAATCTTCAATCCCAGCATATTCAATCATCGCGTTAGGGTAGATTAAGATTACCTTGGGCTCCCCTCTGGCAGTGAAGTTCCAGTATAGTTCTGGCTCAAAAGTTATGGTGTTGCCATTCATTGCAGTGACTTTTATCATCTGGCCTACTGAGCGATAGCCTCCTTCGCAGATTCCTCTGCCGCCATCGCAAGCGCCGCCGTAACCCTCTGGGCAATAGATGCTATGGTTTGTGGAGCATCGGGAAAACCCGCAGTACTGGCAAGCGCCTTCATGTCCCTCATCACTAGGGATGACTGTGGTAGAATTATCGCTGTTCTCCTGGTCGATGACAAGGTAGCTTCCTACGCTGACAGGCCAATTATAGCTGCCAAAGCGAGGATTCACAGTTGCAAGGGTCATACTGGTAGAGCCTCTATTATAGCCAGAAACTATATCGATGTAACCAAGTTGTCCGCCTCCGTTGAACATTATGGCCTGCGAAGGTGAAGAAGAGATGAGCCTGGTCTTGTCAGGGCCAGCACCTCTTAATACAATCCCTTTGGATATGGTGAGCGTATTAGTCAGGCGATAGGTGCCTTCAGGGATATAGATTACCTGGCCTGCAGGGCAGGAGTTTATGGCAGCCTGAAACGCTGCAGTGGCGTCAGTGACTCCGTTGCCATAGGTAGCAGCATTTATCGTGGAGCAGATGGTTGTCCTGCTAGGGATTCCTCCAGGTATTCCTGGCTTCCAATCAACCTTCCTGTCAGCTGGAAGCTCATAGACAGAACTCACAAGCACTGGCAACAATACCAACCAAATCATCAATGCGAATAAAATCCTCTTCATTTTCCATTCACCCTAACTCGCAATCCTGCTCGCAACATAAACAATGTCATATATGTCAATTATATTATCAGCATTTGAGTCTGATCTTGCATTGTTGAATCCACTGGTTTTTCCAAAGTCACTGACGACAATGAAGAAATCAGCGCTATTAACCAGCCCGTCACCATTCAAGTCTCCAGCAATCCCCAGAGGAGGTTCTACAGGCGGGATTCCTTCTCCTGCCACTATCGCATTATACCTTTGCTGGGCAGGGATGGTACCATTCATGGGATTGACATCAGGCCCTATTGCTGGCCAGGGCAAGCTTCCGAAGAATGCTGGCTTGGATGATAAGTATAATGAAGCAGGCAAAACATGGTCAGATGCACTTGAGTCCCATATCACTGAGTTAGTCACATAATCAAAATTGCCATGGCGTATCAATGTCCCTTCCACTAAGGGATCTCTTTTAGCAGGGTCGCAGTTCCATGGAGTCAGATATCCTAAATGATAGATGTACTTGTAATTGGCTGTGTAGGTCCAGCATAGGGGAAGCTCTGTCCCTTCCATCGCATAGGTGGTTGACACTCCTGGTGCTCCCAGGATGTTGCCTACAAAGCTCATGTAGCGCTGATACCTGAAAAGAGGCAAGGCTATGACTGCTTCCATCCTGTAATGATAGCCATCATACACCATGTTCTCATAATAGGTAGGGTCGTAGCCTGTAACCCTGTTCCTGAAAGTTGTTGAGTGTGATGATGTGCCCCAATAGGAATCTCCTCCGAATTGATAGCCTATGTTCCCTTCTGTGAGGTCGAATACTGAGTGCGCGCCGTGGGGAACAATCGCTTCTGACATGGCAACATTCTCAGGTCCTGTCTGGCAGTAGTTGTTGTATCTTCCATGTTCAAAGTAATTATAGCCATAAACATTGCCTCCGCCGCCTCCTTCCCTCGCTATGGGCACGTGAAGATTGTCAAAGATGTTGTTCTCCACAAGGTTGGCAGTGCTGTGCTGGGAGAAAGAAATGCCGTAGCCATGGTCTCCAGGATAGCAATATGAATGATGGAAATAATTGTCCCTGAACTCATTCCTGTAGACGAAAGTGACTACTATACCATACCTTGAAGTGTTTGCTAATTCTACGTTCTTGAACCAGCAATAGGCGCACTGGTCCATTTCAATGGTGTGGCGGGAGTTTCCTAGGGTGTCATTTATAGTCAAATCCTCCATTCCAGCGTATTCAATCATGCCTGACAACTTACTGACATGCGGCTCTGCAGCAGCAACATAGTTCCAGTAGAGCGCAGGCTCAAAGGTTATGGTGTTGCCATTCATCCCTGTGACTTTGACTATCTGGCCAAGAGTTCGCTGACCTCCCTCATATACTCCATTACCACTGTCACATGCTCCGCCAGAGCCCCAGCTGTCAACGATATTACGATTTGATGAGCAGCGAGAGAGCCCGCACCAGTTGCATGGGCTTTCCCCGCTTCCTATCTCTGCGACTATGGTTGTGGTGTTATCATTCTCCTGGTCAATAACCAAGTAATTTCCAACACTCAAGGCAGAAGGGCTTGTATGCTCTGAAGTGAAAGTAGTGGACGCGAGCGTCATGCTCGTCGAGCCTTTCTGATAGCCTGAAACAACATCAACATAATTAGTTGGGTCCCCTCCGCCAATATTGAATAAGCGGGATGATGCAGGCAGGATGATTGTCTTGCCAGGCCCAGCTCCTCTAAGGGTTATGCCCTTTGATATGTACATATTAGTCTCCCAGCCTCTCAAGGTAGTAGTAGATACTCTATAAGTGCCTTGAGGCAGGTAAACAACCTGTCCTGCAGGGCAGTCAATGATGGCTTGCTGGATAGCCACAGTGTCATCATGCACACCATCACCATAGGCATTGTATGGAGCATTCTTGACATTGGCGCAGATAATATTCCTTACAGGTATTCCTCCTGGAATCCCTGCCTTGCTCCAGTCAATAGTCCTGTCAGCTGGAAGCTGGTAGACTGCCAAAACAGATGGCAGTAATAAAGTTAATAGTGCAACAGTCAAAATAATTCCTTTCTTCATTTTTCATTCACCTCAACTTAGCCTGACTAAATCATGCTATTCTGCTCGCTACGTAAACCACGTCGTAGATGTCGATAATATTATCAGTATTTGAATCAGACTTTGCATTGTTGAATCCGCTGG
>JBGOZE010000015.1:0-23035 GCA_041479965.1 Candidatus Nanoarchaeia archaeon
CAGAGGACCTGGACATGGATAAGGCTGCAGAAGACCTCAAAGCAACAATCTCCGAGCTGAAAAGGAAAGTCACTTTCATTGTCAGCTCTGATTTCACGCATTATGGGCGCAACTATGGCTATGTGCCTTTCTCGACTGATATCAAGGACAGGATTTACAAGCTTGATGGAGAAGCTATCAATCTCATTAAGGCAGGCGATGCCAAGGGTTTTTCAGAATATGTCTATAAGACAGGAGCAACTATTTGCGGTCAGTTCGGCATAACCTTGCTTTTGAAGACCATCTCTTTCAAGAGTGCCTTGCTTGAGCAGTATTATATCTCTGGCGACATAATCAACGATTACGCGAACAGCGTGAGTTATGCTAGCATAATCTTCAAGTAAAAACAAATATTTTAAGACAAGATGACCCGTACGATGCTAATGAGAACCAGGAAGTCGCAGATAACCATGTTCGTGATAATGGGCTTGGTATTGCTCATCATCGTAATAATCACCCTTACTCTCATCAACTTCTTGAAACCTAAGCCTGTTAACATTGATGCTATAATCAATGAGTTGGAAACTGGGCGCATAAAGAACCTGGTCACCAACTGCATAACAGAACTATCAACTGATGCTTTGGATAAGCTCGGCTCCAATGGAGGAGCGATCTATGATTATGAAGGAGGTACCATTCCTAGGATTAGCCAGTTCCTAGGCGCAGATTACCTTAATTACACTTACCAGAACAAACATTATATGGTGATGTACGGGCTGAAAAAGAACACTCTCTGCGACCAAGTGAACTATTCCAATTCAGGCTATCCTTTCGCTGATAAGCCTTTCAGTGAACTCAATACCATTTACAGTAGTGCCGAGACATCTTGTGATTTCATCTCTTTATATTCTTTTTATGATGGCTTTTTTGGCCAGAGCGTGATGAAAAGATTATGCTACGCCATCCGCGACGCAGGCTGTGAGAACTTTGCAAAAGGGCTTGAGTTAGGATTGACTATCCAGAAGCAGCTCGAGGATTATGTTACTTCTGAGCTGCCTCAATGCGCGAATTTCGCACCCTTCATCCAAAGGATGCCGGTGACCATCACACCAGAATCTGAGCCAATAGTCGAGACCACCATCCACCATTCAGATATACTCGTCCTAGTCAAGTATCCTGTGAGAATCCAGTTCGAGAATCAAGAGCCAGTGAAAAGGATACTATCCTATCAGACCACTCTCAATGTCAGGCTTGGATTAATGTATAACTTCCTATTTTATGTTTTAGCGATGGATGCGAAAAACATTGATTTCGATAAGGAGAATCAGTTCACCCTCTCGCCATATTTCAGGCCCGGCTTGAACCTGAAAGTCATTTCCAATCCTTGCAGCGAGAACTGTGAGCTTCCTTTCAAGTATGATGACATCGTAGAAGTCACAGACAGCGAATCCTATGTCAAAGGAAAGCCTTTCTCTTTCAGGGTGGCTGTGGAGGACAGGAGGCCCGCCCTGGATTTTATCCCTGACCAACTGATTGATGTGAAGGACACGAACGCCATCAATATCTCGCTGAAAGCTTTTGACCCTGATGAGTCAAGAGTCCAATACGCTTTTTTCACCTATGGCGTAGGCAAGAGCCAATGCCACGGCATCGGGGACTATGTTGCTCCGCCAGAAGGAGGAATGGTTCCTGGAGGCAAAGCAGTCATACCGCCAGTCCAGACCACTGCTGGTGCTGGTTGGTGTGAGAACGATTCAAGAATTAATGCTGCTCTTGCAGATTCTGTTCTTTGGGCTCCAATCACAGCGCACGACTCAGGCAATCACAGAGTCGGAGTCCTTGTCAAGGATGAGTCAGGATTATTCTCTTTCAGGCAGTTCTGGATAAACATCACCGACACCACCTTGATTGGCAATTCAGTCAATCAGAATGATTGCTTGAAACCATGCATAGTTTATACTTGCTCTGATCCAATCAATTCAGGTTTGTGCACATGCGAGAATGCAAGCTCTTGGGTAGCAGGAGATGCTTTTGAAAATCATTTCAATTGTGAGCAGTCTTTCACAGACCTGCTCACTCAGCCTCCATTTGAAGAGTGCATGAATAATTGGTGCTTGATTGCTGCTAGGCAGTGCAGTGATGTGTGTCCTGGCGGAAGCTTTGCTTCAGAATACAATACCGAAGAGGACGAATGTTGGAAATGCGTTGACCCGATTGTCCACTCAGCAGAGCCGCACGCTGATGTTGATTGCTCATCTTTTGATCAGGCCGGATGCATTGCTGCGATGCCTGATTGCTTTTGGGTCTTGGAGAATGTTAGCAATGACTTCATCGGCAGATGCCTTGACCATAACTCATTATCCCGGGTTCAACAGCCAGCTTATATCCTGACAGAAAATGTCTAGGCAATCCTGGCATGGGCAAATCGTGAAATAGTGATTTGCTTAATTTATTATAATTAAAGCTCGATAAACAAAAAAATTTATATACTATTAAGGAGAATTCAAGAACAAAAGAGAGTGGTGAAAGGTATGGGAGCTAAAAAGTCTTTATTGCTATTCTTGATAAGCATAGCCATCTTGTCTTTTCTCGCTGTTTCTGCAAGCGCAGGATGCTGCATCAGCAATGTAGGCAGCACTTGCCTAGATGCAAGCTCAAGCGCCTATTGCTCATCCGCATCTTCTTATTACGACGCTCCCTGCTATAGTAAGTGCTCTAGAGGCTGCTGCTGTTACCCGAACCCTGACGGTTCTTACACAACAGGACAAATAAGTTTGAATTATAGTTGCTATTATAAGTTTGTGCTCAATCCGAGCCTGGCGGGCATTGGCACTTGTTCCTGTGTAGAAAGCTCTTTTACTGTGTCAGGCACCATCACTAATGATGTCGGCGGTACCATAGGTGGAGCTACAGTGAGCGCCAGTGGAGTTCCTACTACGACTATTTCCTCGAGCACAGGAGCTTACACGCTCACAGGAGTCCCAGGAGGTACAGTCCAGATTAGTGCTTCAGCAGGCCAGCAAGGCTGCTTGCCAAATGCCAGAACAATAACTTTCCTGACAAGCAATCAGGCTAATTTCAATATCCAGCTTGACTGCTCGTGCACTGTCGGGCTTTGTAATTCATCTGCTTTGGCAAGATGCGTCTCACCAGGCATCTGGCAATTCTATAATTCTCCAGTCGGAGAGTATTGCCAGTACTGTTCAGGCCAGGACACCCAGAACTGCGTACCTACAAATTGCAATGGCGGCAATCGCGAGTGTGGAGAAGGTTGCTCCCTTAATGAGAATGATGCTAACTATGACCCTGACTGCGTCTGCGACATTAACACACAAAATTTTGCGTGCCCCCGCTGGTGTGACTGGACAGATGATGCTGACTGCCCCAGTAACATTGTTGTGAATTGTGGCGATCATGTAGTGGCCTATCCTTTTGAGAGCTGCGAAGATAATCCTGACAACGGACAGTTTTCGCTCTGCGATGCTAATACTTGCATTGATGAAGGTTTGACAGGGCAATGCAACTGCGCAGGCACAGGAGCGATTTGTGGGAATGGAATAATAGAAGGAGGTGAGCAATGCGAGCTTCAAATGAGATGCAATGACGGCTCTGAATGTAATTTTTGCCAATGCGGAGCATCAACCTGCAACCAAGCTGCTTTAGTGCCTCAGCAGCCACTCGCCCTATTCAACGGACCAACCAGGAGCATAATCATTAATTGGACTAGGAATGCTGCCTGCCCTCCTGCTAGGTATTATGTCCATAAGTGCACTGTCGGAGGAGGAGACACTTGCAACAACAAGCAACTAAGCAGCTTCTCTCTCTTGAATGACGAGGGAACATATTCTCTGGAAATCACTGACAGCTCAGTTCTCCAGAGAGCCACCTACAAATATTATGTCGAGGCAGTCTACATCGGAGGATCAGTAGGAGAAACAGCCATCTTCGAGGTTAATACAGGAGCTTTCTACTGCCTCGAGCCTCATCCTCCATACTTCTGCTGGAACAATGCAAAGGCTCATTGCGATCCAGTTTCCTATAATATCATAACCGAACCTTGCCCTTCAGACCAGTTCTGCATGCAAAGCGCAGGTCAGGCCATCTGCTCCAAGACAGGCTCATGCGACCTTTGCAACGGCCTCTACGGCATGTTTGCCAATAATCCTGACACTTTCGTTTATGTGGATGTTGGCACGGCAATAAGAGCCTATTACTGCCATCCCGGCTCAGGAAGAGTTACCCTAACTGAATGCTATCTTGACAGAACTAAGACCATGTTCAGTGCCTTCAATTACTGTGGGGATGTGGAGAGCTGCTATGATTACAAATCACAGACAGCTTGCGAAGACATCAATGACCCTTGCGGAAGGAACATGGGCTGCGAATGGGCGTGGATTAATGATGGAGCCGAGCAGTTAGGAGGAGTATGCCGCCCGCAGAACGAGGAATTGCAGCAGTGCGAACTTTGTGATGATTCTGATTATAATTGGCTAAGTCCAAGATGCACTCCAGACATATGCAGCCTTTTCGGGACATGTTATTATATAGGAGCTGAGAATGATCCTTCATGCACTAATGCACCTAATTTCAAATGCCCTGATTATCTTACACAACAAGAATGTGTGGGTGCGCAAAGCCAGGCAGTGGCTGTGGATGTAGTTCATGATGCTATGAGCGAGAGAATCAGCGGAAGCAACCAGCTCACCCAGTCTAGCCCAGACGCGCTCGGGCTCAGGAAATGCTATTGGTTTGCGCCTAATTCGTGGTGCTTGAGAAATGCTGATAATTATCCTGAAGATAACCAAGGCTCTCCGGAGCTCGGGTTTGATTGCCCTCTCGGAGACTTAAGATGCGAAGTTGATTTCGGGAACCCAGAGACCATCATCCTACCATCAGGATTCTCAATCTATCCTGCGAGTGTGAAAATTAGATATGCTGTGAGTGATAATGAGTATTCTGCTGATGACATCCAGACCTATTTCTGCGCAGTGCCTTCCACACAGACCTGCTATCCTCATGAGCTTGACGCAGACGGAGTCTATGAGAAAACTTTCAGTGTGTCAGGCAGATATAATATAATGTATTATTCAGTAGACTATGCCAAGAACCTTGAGGAAGTCAAGACCCTGCAGGTCAACGTGGATGCTGACCCGCCGGATATCCAAATCACTTCGCCCACTGAAGCTAATTTCCCTACCAACCAGAACAGCGTGACCATACTAGGGACGGCTTCTCCAGATACGCTTTATATGTGTAGCTATATCTCTGGCCAGTCTACCAAGCGATGCATAAATAATTGTGCCTTCAATGCAACAGCCACTAATTGTATCAACTCAAACACAGGAGAATTCTCTACCCTGGTGAACATTCCTAGCAATGGTGCCTATGGTGTTTTGTTCGATGCAGAAGACTTTGTCGGCAATAAGATTACTGGTGTCAGCCTGCTGTCCATCTATCGCAATGACACAAGGCCAAGAGGAGCAGTTATCATAATAGAAGAAGTTACCTGAAGAATATCGAATCAGGATTTATAGATTTTATTTTGTTTCGGTGATTGAATGGGAAAAAAGAGGTTAGGATTAATCGAGCTAGCAGCAATAGTCCTTTCTATATTCATATTGCTCATCCCTCTTACTCTAGCTGCTATCGATATAGTTATCAGCGGCAATAATGTCGGAATCACAGCAATATATGTAGGACAGGTGACTTTGAATCAAACGAATATCACCGACTCATCTAATCAAGCAATCTACTGGTGGCCAAGCCCTGACATGTACCATCCTAGCAATATGATTGCTAGCACCACTTATGTTGCAGGCACAGGCAACACAACCATGCGATTCAGAGGCTCACTATATGATGATTGGCGCTTTGTCTTGCCTGAAGGAGATTACATCTTCTCTATCATTGCAAGAAACCAGTTCGGAAGCATCGTCTCAGACCGTCAGGGCTTCAAAGTCGATACAACTCCTTGCAGCAACAATAATAATGTGGAGCCACCCGAAGAGTGTGATGGCACAGACCTTGACAACAAGGACTGTACTAATTATGATATCTCGAGCCCTTTCTACACAGGGACGCTGAGGTGTTCTGACTGTCATTTCAACACTTCAAGATGCTTGGTCTGCCAGAAGGACATGTGCTCAATATGTGATGATTTGGTATGCTCTTCTGACGGCAGAGCATGGGTTTCAACTACTAATTACAGCGCCATGTGCGGCTCAAAGGACAGCAACTTGGGAAGTTATGGGCTGAGCTGCACTTCAGGTGAGTGCGACTTCGCAGCTAACAAGTGGTGCGATATTAATAATTACTGGACAACCGCGGGCTTCTGCGGGAACTGCACAGGAAAAGACAGCTCGTGCACTGGCACTTGCACTCCTAATAGTTGTGACATAGGCAATAAGAGGTTCTGCGACAATGGGGCGTGGGTTCAGCTTGCCTTCGCAGACTATTGCTATGTGTGCAAGAACTTTGACAGTGAATGCGGGCCTGCGCCCTATAATTATCCTTGCTCTGCGGAAGGAGCTTGCGACACCAAGAACAATGTCTTCTGCCAAGGAGGAAATTGGGTAGATACGAATTACTGCTCGAGATGCGCATCAGATGATGTGGACTGCGGCATACCTGCTTGTGTGCACGGCTCTTGCGACACTTGCTCTGACGCCCAGAAATACTGTAATAATGGGGTGTGGGAGAGCACTAATTATTGCGATGCCAACCGGTGCGGCATGAAGGACTCTAACTGCAATAGGGGATGCACCCATGGCGGGTGCGACACTGTCAACCACAAATATTGCCAGTATGGCTTGTGGTCTTCTGACCAGACAACTTATTGTACTCAGTGCAAAGCTGTTGACAGCTCATTTTTCTGCTTGAACCCAGCTACGTGTGGCAATGGCCTGATTAACTGGCCAGAAGTCTGCGACCCTGGACGCACAGGCGTCCCTGCAAATATGAACGGCCAGAACTGCACAACAATGAATCCTTTCCTATTTATTTCAGGCAACCTGCGCTGCAGCGCAGACTGCATGAGCTATGATTATAGCCAATGTCTGCGCTCAAATGAGACCTGCGGAAACAATGTTATTGATGGCTATGATGATTGCGAAGGCACATCCAATGTCGGAACTATGAATTGTCAAAAACTTAGCTTTGATAGAGGAACTCTTAGGTGCTATGCTGACACTTGCACTTTCAACACAACCGGGTGCATCAATGATGCTGTCTGCGGGGATGGCAGCGTTGATTCTCCGGAGGTTTGCGAGCCTTTCGGAACTTATGGCATTAACGGTACTTCCTGCGCAAATTATGATTCTACAAAATATGATGGTGGAATAATAGGATGCAAATCAGGTTGCACGCAATTGGATTTGTCGCAATGCGTGCGTACCACCAGGAAGTTCTGCGGTGATAAAGCATGGAATCAGGCGAGCGAGGATTGCGATGATACGGACATGGGAGCTTTCCCTACTTGCCAATCATTGGGCTATGCTACTGGCAACTTGAAATGTTATCCTCAATTAAGCGCTCTGCCATGCAAATATGATACTTCAGGATGTGTGCCTGGCCCAGAAACTTATTGTGGCGATAATGAAATCCAGACTCGCAATAGTGTAGGCCTAGAAGAACAGTGTGAGGGTAATAATCTTGGTGGCAAAGAATGTTTTGATTTCATTCCATATACAGGAGGCCCGCTGTTTTGCACTGGCGGCTGCCTCTTTGACTATACCAACTGTACAGGGCCCAATAGTTCGCAGTGCGGTGATGGTGTGGTAAATGTTTTCGGCGTGGAAGATTGCGATGACCCTGATATGCACGGAGGCACTTGTGAACTCCTAGGCTATGATTGGGGAGAATTGCTCTGCTATCCTCCTGGAAGTGCGGGAAGTGCGACTGAGTGTAAATATAATCGTATCAATTGTGGCAATGGCCCAAGGTCATGCGGCGATAGCAAGATACAAGTTCCTAATGATAAATATAGGAATGAGCAGTGTGACAGGACTAACAAGAATGACTTGCAGTGCTCTAACTTCGGCTATACAGGCGGCTATCTGAATTGCAAGAGTGATTGCAGCTTTGATTACAACCAATGTACTGGCGGCAATTTTGTCTGTGGTGATGGTCTCAGGAATCAAGTGAGCGAAGATTGTGATGAAGATGATTTGGTTGGCTGGACCTGCCAGGCTTTTGGTTATGCTGGAGGAACATTGAGATGCAATGCTGCAGCCAGCGCGAACCAATGCAAGTTCGACAAGTCAGGATGCTACGGAGGCACGAAGGTGTGCGGCGACGGGTTAATACAGCATCCAAACACTATGTTCGACGAGAAATGTGATGACAAAACGTTTGAGAACAAAACCTGTCCTTATCCTTATATTCGGGGCTTATATGAATGTCGTGGAGACTGCACCTTGGATTTCAGTAATTGCTCTACAGAGCCAGAGCCTTATTGCGGTGATTACAAGATCAACAAGTATGGAGAGGAATGCGATAGAACTGCTTTAGGAGGGAAAAATTGTAGTGATTGGGGTCTAAAGGGACCGTTGAAATGTTATCTTCCTAGTAGCGCAGCACCCTGCGCCTATGACTTGTCAGGTTGCTATGCTGAAGTCAAGGCTTGCGGTGACAGCACCATCCAGGTTCCTAATGATGTTTTCAGGAATGAGCAGTGTGACAGGACTAACAGGAATAGTAAGGACTGCCTAAGTTTCGGCGGGGTTTATACTGGAGGAATCTTGAATTGTTATACTGACTGCAGCTTTGATTATAGCGATTGCACCGGCGCTGTTGCTTACTGTGGTGATGGTTTGAGGAATAATCTGACTGAGGATTGTGATGAAGATGATTTGGCTGGTTGGACCTGCCAGGCTCTGGGATATGCTGGCGGGACTTTATCATGTAATCCTGGGAGTTGCACCTTCAATAAGAATGGCTGTTATTATAATGAAGGCGGGAGATATTGTGGAGATGACTTAGTTAGCCACCCAAATGACCTTAAGACTTTTGATGAGCTGTGTGATGGTTCTAATGTTGAGGATGAGGATTGTCCTTCTCCTTATACTAGTGGCACTTTGAAGTGTCGTGGTGATTGCCTTAGGTATGATTTCAGCCAGTGTACTAGTAGTGGTGTTCAGCCAACCTGTGGAGATGGTGGTATTAACCAGAATTCAGAGGAGTGCGATGGTCTCGCTATGAATGGAAGGGGCTGTGATTATTATGGTTTTACAAGTGGCAACTTGAAGTGTAACCCTAAGACCAGCACTCAACCCTGCATATTCAATTCTTCGGCTTGCTCCAATATTCCACGTTATTGCAGTGATAGCAAGGTCCAGGTGCCTAATGATGCTTTCAGGAATGAGCAGTGCGACAAGACCAATAAGAGCGACATGCAATGCACTGACTTTGATTCATACACTGGGGGTGACTTGAACTGTTTCAGCTCATGCGTCCGTGATTACCGCCAATGCACTGGTGGCACTTTCGAGTGCGGTGATGGAGTGAAGAATCAGATTTCCGAGGATTGCGATGGCTTTGACCTTGGTGGATGGACCTGTGAAGCCTTGGGATACAGTGGAGGGACTCTGGGTTGTAATGAATGTAAATTCGATAAGACTGGATGCGTTGCAGCTCAAGGCGCAAAATATTGCGGAGATGATAAAGTGAATCATCCTAATGATATTATGAATGAGGAGTGCGATGGCACCAATGTCGAGGGCAAGCCTTGTCCCTCAGCCACTCCTAACGGTTATGTGAGCTGTCACGGAGAATGCTCCTTGGATTATAGCACCTGCACCAGCGGAGTGCTTGCCAAGTGCGGAGATAATGATGTCAACCGGGATGCAGAGGAATGTGACGGCGCTGACATGAATGGTCGGGATTGTGATTATTTCGGTTATTCCGGTGGCACCTTGAAATGCACGCTTTCCACAAGCATTAATCCCTGCAAATTCGACAAGAGCTCGTGCACTAACATACCTCTTGTTTGCAGTGATGGCAAAGTCCAGAGCCCTAATTCAGGCAATATCTTTGAGCAATGCGACAAGACCAATCATAGTAATAGTCAGTGCACCAATTGTCAGTGCGCTAATTTCGATTCCTATACTGGCGGCACACTCGGTTGTGACAGTTTCTGCAGGTTTGACTATAACCAATGCACTGGCGGAACTTTCGAGTGCGGCGACGGCATCAGGAATAGATTGGCAGAAGATTGTGATAAGAATGATACAGCAGGCTGGAGTTGCAAATCATTCGGTTATGCTAGCGGAGAGCTGAAATGCACTAATAATTGCTTATTTGATAAGTCTAGTTGTGTCAGGGCTTCTGAAACATGGGTTTGCGGCGATGGGATTGTCAGCCATCCGAACTCTGCAGGACAGGACGAGCTGTGCGATGGTACTAATGTTGAAGGCAAGCCATGTCCTTATCCTTACACTGGCGGCGCTCTCAAGTGCTACGGAGACTGCTCCTTTGATTATAGCTCTTGCACCGGCGGGCCAAATGCTAAGTGCGGCGACAACCTGAAGAATAAGGCTGGAGAGGATTGTGACGGCACTGACAAAGCTGGCAAGAACTGCAAATCTTTAGGATTTGTCAGTGGCGATTTAGGATGTTATGCAGCAGGAACTGTCAATGAATGCAGATTCGATACCTCTGCATGCGTCATGACGAAAAAGGTCTGTGGCGACTCCATAGTACAGGTTCCTAATGATGCTGGCACCAACGAGAAATGTGATGGCGCTAATGTTGGCATCCACCAATGCGCTGAGTATGACAATTATACTCAAGGCACCTTGCTCTGCAGCGGCTACTGCACTGACTTTGATTACAGCTCTTGCAGAAAAGCAGGCGAAGAGCCTAACGGAACTTGCAGTGATGGCAGCAAAGGGCCTTATGAGGTTTGTGACAAGAGTGATTGGGGCGGGATTAAGGGTTGTAGCAACATCCCCGGATACCGTAGCGGCAACCTTAGCTGCAAGACGAACTGCCAATGGGACACCACCAGATGCATCGCTAATGCTGTCTGCGGAAACAGCAAAGTTGAATCTGGAGAGGTCTGCGACGGCACAGTAAGCAGCGCCATCAAATGCAGTGATGTAGGCAGCTTTCTTGTCAATCAAGGCTCGCTCAAATGCTTTGCTCCGGGAACTGATGATGAATGCACTTTCAACAAGAGCTCATGCGTCCAGAACATAACCTTGGGGCGTTGTGGTGATAATCTCATGAATGCTGTCAGTGAGAGCTGCGATGGCACTGCCTTCAGCCCGTATGCAAAGGAATGCTCTGATTTCGACGGCTATACATCCGGGAATCTTCTTTGCAACAATTGCAACCTTAACTTTTCCAGTTGCGCCGCCGGAAACCTATCCAATCATTGTATGAATAATGTTACTGATGGAGACGAGACTTTCCTCAATTGCGGAGGAGCCCTGTGCGTCGGATGCATGCTTGGAAAGCGATGCTTGAACAACTCAGACTGTATTTCCAAGTATTGCAATGCAAACCTATGCGATGTGTCAAGCTGTGATGACAGAATCACCAACGGTGATGAGTCGGATATTGATTGCGGATGGAACTGCCCGACCAAATGCGCGCTGGACCAGGCATGCAATGTTGATGCTGATTGCCAAGATAATTTCTGCGATGTTACGACCCACAAATGCAGTCAGAGCAGTTGCACTGATAAGGTTATGAACGGAGGAGAAACTGATGTTGACTGCGGAGGACCCTGCTCTGCCAAATGCATCATAGGGCAGAATTGCATCTCCTCCAATGATTGCCAATCAGGCTATTGCAATGCAGGAAAATGTGATACAGACAGGACTGTCGACACAGATGGAGATGGGATGCCTGATTACTGGGAGCTAATGTTCGGGCTCGACCCCAACAGGAATGATGCTTCAGAGGACATGGATGGTGATGGGATAAGCAACTTAGAAGAATATCTGCGAAACACAGACCCAACTCAGATAGATACTCCATATAAAGGTGAGGGGGTTGGCACGCTCCAGCTCATCTTGCTGATTGTCGGATTGATTCTGATGATAGGCAGCGCCGGTTTCCTTGTCTATTCAAGAAAAGTGCTTCTGCCCAAGCAGAGAGCTGCCCAGAGAGCAGCCAGGCCATTTGTGCCTCCTACTTTAGGTCCTGGGCAGAAAAGGCCATTGCAGAATCTGGTCTCGCCTGGAAAAGGCGCGCCGGGTCAGCCCGGTCAACCTGGACAGCCAGGATTGCTTAGAAGACCTGGACTAGCTAGTCGTCTAGGACGAAAGCCAAGCCCTGGCAGGAGCTTGCTGCGAGGATTTGATAAGCCCAAAGAGGCTCCGCCTGCAGCAGGAGCAAAACCAGAAGCAGGCGCAAAGCCTGGCGCTGAGACAAAACCTATTGATGAATTCATCCCTCTGTCTGAGCTTGGCAAAAAGCCAGGCCCGGCAAAGGATAAGGATGCATCCAAGCCAGCTGATGATTCGGACAAGCCTAAGAACGCTCCCTTTGATAAGCTGAAAGAAATAACTGATTCTTACAAGAAGAAGAAAGAGGATAATAAATAAGGAGAGTGCTTTCATGACGAGAAAATCCCAGCTGAATCATGTCTTCACCTACTTGATGATCATCATGGTCATCGGAGTGCTCGTGGTCATCGCTGTAAGTGCATGGAAGAGCATCATAGCTGCCCAGTGCGCTAACCAGGAAATCCTTTTCCAGAAAGACCTCATTGATATGATTGATGAATACTCTGACCAGGGAACAGTGAAGCAGGAGTCCATCAGGGCTTCTTGCGGTGCTAAAGAGGTCTGCTTTGTTGATTCAATGTACTACGCAGCAGACAGTCCTTATAGTGTGTCCGATATCTTTCCTGTAGAATACGATACTGAAGAATACCTTGTGATCAAGTCTGCTGTGAATGACAAGACACAGAACATCTTTGTCAAGACAGATTTCATTGAGCCCATAGGATTTGCTCCTAAGTTGGTTTTGAAAGAAGCTGATCAGCCTCTCAAATGCTTCCCAGTAAAGAATCAAAGATTGAAGCTGGTATTCACAGGGCTTGGCAGGAAGACTCAGGTAGATGTTCAATAATGATATTCGCATCTAAAAAAAATGTCCTGATAAAATCCTGATAAAATATGGGAGAATAAAAAACGGTGCAGTCATTTTGGTGATTTCATGGTTAACTCGATGCCTCGGCGCAAAAAAGGCTTTGCGCTCCAATTCAACTGGATATTCGTACTCATAGGCGGGGCTGTGTTCCTCAGTTTTTTCTTCAGCCTCATCAACAACGCCATCCGCGGAGATGAAGTAAGAAAAAACACCGATGCCACCCAGATGATTGATACAGCATTCAAGGTGAGCATGGGCTCAGATAATATTGAGAGCACCTCGATATTTGACAAGAAACTAGTTTTTCGATGTGGTGACATCTCAGAATACTTTGTCATCGGGACCTTGAAGTCAGGACGCTATGATTTCAATGCCATCTTCTCCCAGCAAGAGCTCAGTGGCAGGACACTGCTGATAAAAACCCTTGATTTCAGGATACCTTTCAAGATAATGCCCCTGGTCTATGTGACCAATAAGGAAGTCGAATATGTTTTTGTGGGTAATTTCCCATTCCAGCAGCAAGTCATGACCCTTTTGCCTGAGAACGCCACGAAAAAGTTCATCCCTTCGGGCTTAGGCTCTGTGCAAGCTTATTCGAACAACCACTATCTTCAGACAGTCTTCATAGTAAACACCACAGAAGAGCTTGTTGGAGGAGCGCCCAATTTCCAATCAAGTGATGATTATTCCAAAGTCTTTGTTGTTGTGGTCAGCCCAGATGAGCCAGGAGCCCAGTACGGAGAGCTGAAATTCTTCACTCTCGGGTCTGATGGCTTCTTCATATATAACGGCACATCCATGTTCATAGGAGCCAACCTCATCCTCGGAGGCATTATCAGCCATGACAAGAGCATGTATGACTGCAACCTGAAAAAAGTTATGCAGAGAATAGCTCATCTCAGCGAACTGTACAGGCAAAGACTAGAATATTATTCCACTCAAGCAGAAACTTTCTGCTCACCCTATTATACGCAGGCGAGCACTGCTCTTGCAGGCATAAAGTCCTCTGCAGAAGCCGAAAATCCGTCTCTTGATGATTATAAGGCAATGGCGCAAGCCATCGACGGACTGGAGGCCTTGAATAGCTACATACTCGCAGAGCCATCTGGAATATGCGGGCGCATATATTGAATCGTGAAGAAATAATTAAAGGAATTTGAAAAAGAAAAGGAAAAACATTATGGGCAGGGCAAGAAAAGCACAGATGCAGATGAATGAGACCATATTCGCAGTATTCATCGTAATAATAGTTCTTGTGCTTGGCCTTGTAGCCTATTCTAAGTTCCAAGAGGATAGTCTCAGAGCGCAAGGAAAAGAGACAAGGCAGACCCGAGTAGTGGAACTGGCGCAAAGGCTTAGCTTCTGGCCAGAGCTTGAATGCTCAGAATCAGGGACTGCAGAATTCTTGTGCCTGGACATCACCAAGCTCATGGTGCTGGGCAATTTCACCAACCAAAGCAAGCAAGAGGGAAAATATGGCTTCAATTATTACTATGACCTGCTAAGGGATTCCAAGATAGAAGTATATCAGATATATCCTTATGTGCTGACTCCGGGCGTTCTGGGAGAGAATTACTGGGTATTGTACGATAATCCGAGCCCTAAGCCAACGACAGACCTTGTGCACATACCAGTCAGCCTTTACAATCCATTGTCCAGGACCTATGCTTTAGGAGTGATGGACATCCAGGTATTTGAATGATTGGTAAAACAAATCTGGAAAACAAAAAAATGAGAGAAGAAAAAAATACGAGAAAGGCTCAGATAGAAATGATAGGGCTCGTCATCATAGTAATCATCATAATAACTGCTCTGCTTATTTTCCTGGCATACAGGGTGACTCGCCCCCAGCAAACCATAAAGAAGACCTATGTGAATGCAGAGATAGCCAACAACATGCTTCTCACCATGACCAAGACCAACATTGGAGAATGCCATAACATGTCCCTCGCTGACCTGTTGACAGACTGTACCCGGGGGTATTACTCTATCAATTGCTTTGACTACACCAGCTGCCAGGTGGCCAATGACACCATCAAGGAAATCCTGGCGCGCACCCTGGATGAATGGAACCTGAGCTATAATCTGGAAGTCGAGGGCGCAGACATCAAATTCTCAACTCCTGACTGTGATTCTGGAGATGATGAGAAGGTTCAGGCTTTTGAGATTTTGCCCTTGAACCCTGGACAGATAGAGATGATATTAGACATCTGCATAAATTAATGATGCAGAATTGATTTTGCTTTCTAATATTTTTCAAATCTAATTTGTTTTTCTCTTTCAAGCAATCTTCTCGCCTTTGTCATGGCAAACTTTATATATCTCGCCTGAGTATCATTCATTAGAATGGAGCGTTCTCCCATAATAAAGATTCAGAATCTCGCCAAGAGATTTGGCAAGAGGAAAATTCTGAAGGGCATTAACCTGGACATCTATGAGGGTGAGGTCTTCGGCCTGATAGGGGCCAGTGGCACAGGCAAGACCACTCTTCTCCAGAATCTAGTGGGTTACCTTGCTCCTGAGGAAGGAGATGTCAAGTTCAGGTATGACTATTTTGTTAAGAAGAAGAGCAAGGATGGAAAGCCTCTTTATGCTTCTGTTTACAAGCAACCAAGGCTGTCAAGGAATCTTTTTGGCTTTGCAAGCCAGGAGCCTTCTTTCTATCAGAAACTCACAGTCAGGGAGAACCTAAAGTATTTCGGCTCTCTCTATAACATGAAAAAGAAGGCTTTGAACTCAAACATTGACATCCTGCTCTCGCTTATGGACTTGAAGAATGCTGAGAAGAGGCTTGCAGGTGAGCTGTCGGGAGGGATGGAGAGAAGGCTTGACATCGCGTGCGCCCTCATCCACGACCCTGAAGTGCTCATCCTGGACGAACCGACTTCAGACCTGGACCCGATACTTCGCGACCACATCTGGAGCTTGGTGCAGAAGATCAACAAGAAAGGGACAACCATCATCCTCGCCAGCCATCACTTGTCTGAGGTTGAGAATTTCTGCTCCAGGATTGCCATCATCAAGGACGGCAAGATTATCGACGTGGCAAGCCCCGGAAGGCTCAAGACCAAGTATGCGGAATCGCAGGAGATAAGAATCCAGACCTATCCCGGCCACTACGGCAACATCGCCAAGTCTCTCAAGAAGCCAGGAAGCAAGGTGTTTGACATTCAGGTCAAGGGCTCTGAGCTGATAATCTTCTCAGACCAGCCCCAAGTGGTGATACACGAGCTGCTGCACACGCTCGATATCCTGAAAGAAGAATTGATTGACATCAATGTCTCGCGGCCAGGGCTTGATGAATTGTTCCTAAAGATAACCGGTGAGGGTAAAAAGTCAAGATGAAATTTGGTAGAGTGATGCTAAAGAACTTTAAGCTCCTGATAAGAGCAAAGGCTTCAGCCTTCACTGTATTAGTCGGGCCTCTATTGATTATTGTCCTTATAGGCTTTGCTTTCAGCGGCAAAGCCACCTATGAGCTCAACCTGGGCTACCACACCCCCATGCCTAATAACATGACTGCTGATTTTGTCGATTCATTGAAGCAGAGCAATTATTTTGTCCAAGAATTTCCAAGCGAAGAGGATTGCGTTAAGAAGATTGAGCAGGGCATCATCCACACCTGCATCATCTTCCCTGAAAACTTCCAGCTGAACAACTCGCAGAGCAATGAAGTGAGATTCCTTGTGGACTATTCCAGGATGAACCTGGTTTACAAGGTAATAGAATCTGTCTCTGGCAGACTTGACATTGAATCCAAGGAGCTAAGCTATTCCCTGACCCAGGTGTTGCTTTCAAGGATTAACACCACCATCAAGGATTTGGGTGACGAGATGAAGATCATCGATGGCATGAACTCCAAGCTTACTATTCTTTCATCTGACCTGCAGAAAGCAAGGACTAATACTGAGACCATGAAGTTCGAGACCGGCCAGGTAAGCATCGGAAGCCTTAATGCTTCAGTGGCATCTATGAATGATAGTTTAGAGCAGCTCATAAAAAAAGATATTGATTTGATTAATTCTAGCCAGGAGTGGATTGATATGTTGTCTGAATATGAAAATGTCTCAGACATACAGGATGATTTCACTGGCTTGAAAGATAATATCATGACACTCCATAATTCTACATCAGAAAAAGTCAGCAGGCTGTTCCTTGACTTGCATGTGCTTTCTAATTCATTATCCCAGCTGCAGGCTGACATGGCCCAGAACAGCCAGCTCAACCAGGACACTCAGCAGAGGATTGACGCCGCCAAGACCAGCGTCACCGCGCTTCAGACCAGCATCGGAGAGCTGAAAAAGGCTCTTGACAAGACCAAGAAGAACCTTGAGAGCATCAGCATCACTAGCGCAGAGACCATTGTCAGCCCTGTCAACACCAAGATCGAGCCTATAATGAGCGAGACCTCGAAGCTGACCTTCACCTTCCCCTTCCTTTTGATGCTGGTTATCATGTTCGTCGCTTTGCTTCTCTCAAGCACTCTTGTTATTTTTGAGAAGAGCTCCAAGGCTTTCTTCAGGAATCACATCACTCCGACCAGGCAGGAGTTCTTTGTCTACACCACCTTCATCACCAGCCTGTTGATCATTGTGCTGCAAACCATCATAATACTTGCCTTGGCAAATTATTTCCTGCACATATCATTGTTCAAGAACGCAGGAGGCACTTTGCTGCTCATCTTCCTGGCATCAGCCTTCTTCATAGTGCTCGGCATGGCAATAGGATACCTATTCTCGACCCAGGAAGGGGCCATAATGGCGTCAATAATTGTCGGCTCTGTCTTTTTATTCCTCTCCAACTTGGTAGTGCCCTTGGAAAGCCTTTCGCCTTCCCTTGCCCACATTGTCAAGTACAATCCCTATGTTCTGGCTTCTGAGTTCCTCAGGAAGTCCCTACTTTTCAGTATCCAGATAACAGAAGAATATTTGACTCTCTTAATACTCGGAGGAGCTGCCATCATCATATTTTTCGCCATAATAATCCTTGTCGGATTGAAGAACAAGAAGAGAGTGAAGGCTTCTAAAGAAACAAAAGAGATTGGGGTTGGGCAAGAGGGAGTTTCTCGCTTTGAAAAGCCTCAGTTGGCTGAAGAGGAGCAAAAACAGCATTTCAAACCTAGTGATATGAAGGTTGATAGCAAAGAGAAGATGCTCAAGTTATTGTCAGACATGACTCGTGCAGAGTTCGAGGAGCAGGTGACATCGCAGGAGAACAAGATAGCTGACTGGGCAGAGAAAGAACTTGGAGACCGCAAGCTTGCTTCAAGGCTCAGAAAGACGCATTCTCGGAAAGAGATGATAAAAATACTCGAAGAGGCCATCCTGCCTGAAGATAAGGATGAGGAAGAAGAGAATGAGGACAAAGAGCAGGCAGAAACAGAGACTGGTTATGATAAGCATTAATCATATTCTGTGTGTCGTATATAGTATGTGCATCGTTCTTTAATAAACTTTTTAAATACCGGCTTTTAACTTCACTCAAATAGAGATTGTATTCGTCAATATATTAGGGAGGTGGTTTTTCTTGAAAACAGCAGGCAAACATGACACAGAAGAAGCTCATACTCATGAGCACCATAAGCATGAAGCTCATCATGAGCATGAAGCTCATCATGCAGAGAAGCATGAGGTAAAGAAAGAGGGAAAATCCGAGGAAGAAAAGCTTCCTGGTGTGAATTACACCATCATTTCTAGCATCATAATTGTTGTTTTGCTAGCACTAATAATATTTCTTTTGTTGAGAAAGCCGATCAGCGGCCCTGGCGGTTCTGGCACTCCGACTGGTGATAAAGTCAGTGTCGAGTTCTATGTCATGAGCCAGTGCCCCTACGGGACTGAGGTAGAGGATGCCATTGCTCCTGTGCTTGAAAGCATGGGTGACTCAGTGGACTTCAAGCTTGATTTCATACTTCAGGAGACTTCTCCTGGCGTGTTCCAGAGCCTTCACGGAGACAAGGAAGTCAAGGGCGATATTATCCAGCTCTGCGCCATGAAATACTATCCTGAGGATTACAAGTACGTGAAGATGATAGTTTGCCAGAACAAGGACGCAGCCAATGTGGACACCAACTGGGAGCCATGCGCTAAGTCTCTTGGGATGGATGTTGAGAAGCTAAGAACTTGCCTGAACGGAGATGAAGGCACAACGCTTCTGAGAGAGTCCATGAATAGAGCCCTGGCAAAAGAAGCAAGAGGCAGCCCGACAATGTATGTAGGAGGAGAAGCCTACAACGGCCAGAGAGATGCTCTGTCATTCCAGAGAGCAATTTGCAAGTACACTAATCACGCATCATGCGCAGCCATTCCTGAGTGCGCCAGCGATGCAGACTGCACTGCTGAAACAGGCAAAGAAGGAAGCTGCACCAATGCAGGCCAAGCCACTGCCAAATGCGCTTACAAGGACCCTGTGAAAGTCGAGCTCATAGTGCTCAACGACGCTAAGTGCGGCTCAGCATGCGACACTACAAACATAGTACAGGTGAGCCAACAGCTGTTCCTCGGCACGCAAGTGAAGAATGTGGATGTGAGCAGCGAAGAAGGAAAAGCTTTAGTCACAAAATATGGGATTGAGGTCGTGCCTGCCTATCTTTTCGGCAAGAGCATGGAGCAGACTCAGTCCTGGACTTCAAGGTCAGACCTTGCATCAGCTTTCGAGCTCAAAGGCGATTATTACAAGCTGCTCGATGAAGTCACAGGCGCCAATTACTTTGTGAGCGAAGAGAAAAGAAAAGAATATTACGCTGCAATTGGCGTTGTCCAGGGAGATAACAAGCCTCAGATTGACTTTTTCGTTATGAGCTACTGCCAATACGGAAACCAAGCAGAAGAAGGCATAGCGCCTGTCTACAACCTTCTCAAGGACAAAGCCATTTTCAAGCCTCACTATGTGATATATGAGAACTATCAA
The DNA here is from genome assembly GCA_041479965.1 of Candidatus Nanoarchaeia archaeon. GTDB lineage: Archaea > Nanobdellota > Nanobdellia > Woesearchaeales > SM23-78 > SM23-78. The sequence continues at coordinate 19,990 of JBGOZE010000015.1, forward strand.
GGTGGCGGAACAGATTACTGCATGGACAGTGGCAAGCTCTGCTCAATGCACGGAATACAAGAGGTTCACCAGAATGTAAGAGAGATGTGCGTTCTCAAATACCTGGGCATAGGCAAATGGTTTGACTTCGCTCTGGCAATGAACAAGGACTGCACATCACAGAATGCAGACACCTGCTGGGAAGCAATAGCCACCAAGCTCAGCCTTGATGTGGCCAAGATCAAGGTATGCGAGAAAGACGAAGCAATCGCTCTTCTGACAGCTGACAAGGCTCTCGGTGACAAGCTCAAGGTGAGCGGAAGCCCGACAGTGTTTGTCGACGGAGACGCCTATGGCGGAGGAAGGACTCCTGAGGCTTACAAGCAAGGCCTGTGCGCCAAGTTCGACACAGCACCTGCTGAGTGCTCAACTCAGCTCGCAGGAGCTACAGCAGCAGAACAAGCAGCAGCGCCAGCAGCAGGATGCGGTTAGGAAATTTTTTATTTTTTAATTAAATGCTCAAAAGTTTACTTTTGGCAACTCAAAGGCTTTGCCTTTGTTGATTCAAAAATTTTTTATTTTGTTTTTTTATCTTCACTTCAAAATATTTTTTTAGTTTCATTATTATTTTAACTTATTTTAATTTTCAGGTGATCTATTTGTGTCTGGCAATACCTGGCAAAGTGGAAAAAGTAGAGAAAGGCTTTGCTGTAATTGATTATTCTGGAGAGAAGAGGAAAGCCAGCTCAGAGCTGGTCAAGGTCAAGCCTGGCGATTATGTTCTTGTGCAGGCCAAGTTCGTGGTCCAGAAGATCCCTAAGCAAGAAGCCCTAGAGGCGATTAAACTATGGAAAATGCAAGCAAAAAAAAAGAAGCTCGGATGAGCCCTGAGGAATACTTTCTCAGATATGCCTATCCTTGCATCACTAATCTCATCCAGAAAAAGACTCTCAAGAGAGAGGATGCTGATAATCTTGACAAGATACTTTTTGACCAGAAAAAGGTTAAGAGAATCAGTCGAGAATATCTTGAGTCGTGCTTTCCAGAGGCTTTTCGCCGGATAAAAGAAGTGGCAGAGGATATGGGAAAGGATTATTGGGATTTTTCTGTGATGAAGAAGTATTGGACTGACGCTCACAACAGCTTTATTGACTCAGGCGATGGTGAATACTCAAAAGCTACTCCTTCTTTCAGGGAGCTGTGCAAGGTGCACCAGGCAGAGGTTGTCTCTAAGAAGAACAACATCCTTACTGTTAGGCATGACCGCACTGAGAGGAATGTGTTCGCCACTCTAGTGCCCTATGTTGAGCCTGGAGATAAGGTATCTGTTCACCTGGCCTTTGCCATCGAGAAGATGGAATGAAGCTTTGCCTGGGTTTTCTTTAGAATGGCTGTGAAGCTGACTACAGATATTGCTCCAAGAATCAGAAGTATCATCCCAATAATCTGGGCTGGTGCGATTCTCGCTCCCCAAACCAGGTCAAGCAAGGTTGTGATAACAGAGCCGAGCAAGAGGATGCTTGTTGCAGTGCTCGCTTTTATGCTCTTCAAGCCCGAATACCATGTGAATACATAGCCTACCAGGAAGACAGATGTGATGATGATCCAGGTTAGCTGTGTGCCTGACAAAGTACCTATCAGGGATAGTTTATTGGTGGATGCTAGGAACAAGATGATTATTAAAGAGCCAAAGAACATCCTGCCAAAAGCCACGACCTTGCTATCAAGAGACTTCAAAGCTTGTTTCGAGATGACAGTTTCCAGGCTCCAGAGCAAAGTAGCTGCGAAGATGAGCCAATCACCTGTGCTTAGAGCAAAATTATTCATTCTCAGTAAAAGGAAATTGCCTACGAGAAGCAAAACCGCGCCTATAATGATGCCCTTATCAAGCTTTTCTTTCAAGAAAACCAAAGCAAGTATGCTGACCCACATGAATATGGTCTTGTGGATGAAAGAGCCTTGTGCTGCGCTAGTCAGCTGCAAGCCCTTGAAGAAGAGCAGGAAAGGAATGCTGCCTCCTAAGAGGCCTATCATGAAGAGTTTCGCATAATCTTTCCTAGACAATGCTTTCAGCTTCTTGAAATCCTTGGCTAACAGGATTATTGAGAGCAAGAACAAGGCAACTACAATGTTCTTTGCTCCTGTGAACAAGGAAGAATCAATCCCGCTAACACCGAACTTGTTGATGAAGATGGACACTCCAGATATGATTGCTGTTCCGAAAACCAGCCCCAACCCCTTTTTGTTTTCCATCAAAAATCACCTCCGTGATTTTTGGGGAATTCCAAAAAAGAAACTTTTTTGTCATCCATAAGAAAGTTTAAATAATAACCCCTATAAATATGTTTTGCTATGAATAAAGCATCAGATAAAATGATTAACAAGATACTTGTCTTCGGGAATCCTTATCTCAAAGAGGACAACCTTGCTGTGAAGATTGGCAAGAAACTTGAAATGAAAGGATTTGAAGTAGTCAACTGCTCAAGCCCAGACTGCCTGCTGCAGCACGACATGGACAAATCCATCATCCTGGATGTTGCCAAAGGCATTGACCAAATCACTTTTTTTGATGACATCGACAGTCTTGAGTTCTCAGTAATCTTCTCATTACACGACTTTGACCTGAGCTTCTTCCTCAAGCTGCTCAAAGAGACAGGCAAGCTCAAGAAAGCCAACATCATTGGAATACCGCAAGGATATGATGAGAAGAGAGCTGTTAAGGAAGTGAAGAGATTAATTGTGAGTCTAGTTTAACATAACTTTTATATACCTGCTTTTTCTTTCACTCTATGCATGGGCAAGGTCCTGGAAAAAAAGAGGTTAAAGGAGTTCTTGAGAAAAGTAGCCAAGGGCAAGGAGTTCATTGCTCCTATCAAAAAGAATGCCTTGAGGTTTGAGGTTATCGGGGATTTGAACAAGAATTTCGATGACATCTGCCTTGAAGGCAGGCCTCTGTTCCCTATAAAGAAATTCTTCTCTGCACCAAAACAAGACATCTTGAAGCTGAATCTGGCCGAAAAGAAAAAGCCTTTTGAAGAGGAGAATCTTAAAATCAAGTCCAGGATCA
>JBGOZE010000016.1:0-22438 GCA_041479965.1 Candidatus Nanoarchaeia archaeon
ATGAGAAGAGGAAAACTAGATCTAGTTAACAAAAGGCAAAAAAGCCTTTTGAAGTTACCTCAGGTAACTAGGAATAATACCTCGACTAGAAATAGCTCTCCAACCAACACAGGGATAAAAAATCCCTTGAGATTTCCTAAGGAAATCAACAAAAAGCCAAGCCTTAACAAACCTCTATCTCGGAGCGCCAGCTCTCAGCCAGTTATAAGAATAATGGTTTTATTATTTACCTTAATCCTCTTAAGCCAGTTTGCTAGCGCAGCCTGGGCTAACTCCTCATTTGACAAGTGCATGGACATAACTATTAATAATTCTGGCTCAGAAACCTTGACGAATTTCCCATCGTATCTCAATCTTACTTATGACTCTGATATGCTGCCTGATTTCAAGGATATAAGATTCTATAATGCCAGCTGCAGCAACGACGGAAGCTTGATGGATTATGAGATTGAGAACTACACGACCAGCACAAGAGCTCACATCTGGATTAGGATACCGAGTTTGCCAAGCACAGGAAAAATCATCAGTATTTATTACAAGAACAACACAGCAGTAACCAGCGGACAAAACCCTGCAGGAGTATGGGACGGCAACTACCAGACATACTTAATGATGAGCAATCAGAGCAGCTATGTGAGCTTTGGAGCAGAGCAATCACAACCAGCCACTACAGTTTCTTTTTCTGCTGTTTGGAATACGAGCAAGGCAGGAAGTGCTCAAAACATGATAGTTTTGCCTATTACTGGAACTTATACTGTTGATTGGGGAAACAAATGCAACCATGGGAATAAAAAATGATGAAGCAGATGAATAAGAAAAATAAATCATTGCTGAAATACGTGATTATTTTATGCGTCATAGTCGGCGTGGTTTTCGTAGCCAATGAAGCAGGCAAGCCGCATAGCGTGATTTCTGAATCCTCGCAAAAGATTTCTTTTTTTGAAGGCAAGAATCTTTCAGAAACCCCTAATGAGACAGGATTTCCGAATCAGCCGCAAGAACAAATTAGTAAGCCTATAGAAAAGCTGCTTGAAGAAGCTAAAGGTAATCTGGAAGAGCTGAAGATAACTCCTATAAATGACACAACCTATGCCACTAAATCGCTGTCAGGTGATTTAATAGTGTTCGGGGAAGAGATTCACTCTCCGCCACAGCCATATGTTAAACTGAATAAGTGGGACGGAGAGGTGAACCTGAAGATAAACGTCCCTCAAGTCATGGGTGGCAAGAAAGAGATGAACCAGAATAAATTGAAGTGGGTCAGTGATGATTATGATGCAGACTTCTATACAAAGCAGCCAGAACAAATAACTGAAACGGATTCTAAAGGCAATCAGCGCAGTTTTAATATTAACGATGACGGAGGAGTTGAATTTGATCTTGTTATAAAGAAAAAGCCAGAAAGCAATGTATTTGAATTTCCTATTGAGACAGAAAATCTTGAATTTTATTATCAGCCGCCACTGACGGCCGAGCGTGCGGTCGGTCAGAAGCAAGGTCACTGGACGGTTGGTTCCGTCACCGCGACCGAGGTCCGGGCGACAGATGGGACGCTCATCGAGTATCGGCCCGAGAATGTCGTCGGGTCCTACGCCGTCTATCACAAGGAGAAGCAGGGCGACTACACGGCGCTTGGCGGGAAGAATTATCGGGCGGGGAAAGCGTTCCACATCTACCGACCGCAGGCGACAGACGCGTCCGGCAATGAACAATGGGCCGACCTAGTCATCGACGCCGTGGCTGGGACGTTGACAATCTCGCTTCCTCAGGTTTGGCTTGATGCGGCGGCCTACCCCGTGGTCATTGACCCTGACTTTGGCTATACCGGAACGGGCGTCTCGACCACGTCAGCGGACCCCTCAAGCCTCGCGCTCCAGCGGCAGCACCTGTCCGAAATCGGGACGGCTGTATCAGTGTCTGTTTATGCGCTTTACAATTGGAACAGTGAAACACATTGGCGAGCCGCTATCTATACGGCGGATGACCCGCATATCCTCGAAGCTTATACTAACGAATCGGCTGGCCATCTCCCAGCCGCCTACGCTTGGAGCACAATCAACTTCGCTGGCTCCCCGAGCCAAATGGCCCACGCTGACCACTATCTGGCACTTGGTGTCAGCAGCGACGTAACCATTCGCGTGGACAGCCCTGGCAGCGCGATGGAGACGGCGCACTATCACACTCATGCATACGGGGCGTTCGACGCCTCCGTCGCTGACTCGTTCTTCACGGATGCAGGATGGGGGGCGGACCAGAAGTCGTTTTACGTCACCTATGAGACTCCGGCAGGAGGTGATACTGTTGCTCCTGGTGTTGTTGCTAATAGTCCTGCAAGCGGTAACATTACGGGCGATAGCACTCCTGATTTCAACTTCACTTACACTGACGAGACTAATGCTACTGGCAGTTGCACACTATATATTAACACGACGATGGCAGGAACGAATAGCAGCGTAGCTAACAATACTGCTACGACATTAACGAGCAACATAACATTAGGCTCAGCTACTTATAACTGGACTATTAACTGCTCGGATGGAACGAATACTAATGTGACTGCGGTAAGGAATATAACTATTAGTGCCGTCTGGGCTGATACCTCACTTGACAAGTGCATGAACATAACCATCACTAACTCTGGCGCAGAAACACTGACAAATTTCCCTGCATATATCAATCTTACCTATGACTCTGACATGCTGCCTGACTTCACAGACATAAGATTCTATGATGCAGGCTGCAGCAACGGCGGAACAGCCATGGATTATGAGATAGAGAACTATACTGCCAGCTCAAGAGCGCATATATGGGCAAGGATTCCAAGCTTGCCAAGCACAGGCAAAGTAATATCAGTTTATTACAAGAACAACACAGCAGTAACCTCAGGACAAAACCCTGCAGGAGTGTGGGACAGCAGCTACATAGCAGTATACCACATGCAAAAAATAAACGCAACAGACTCAACTTCTAACCAGCTTAACTGCACAGCCAGGACAACAACAGTAATGACAGTCAACAATTCTGGGCCAGTGGATGGGTTAATAGAATTTGACGGAACAAACAACATAGACTCGCTAAACTGCAGCAACAACACACTATTCAATCCATCCAACATGACAATTGAAGCATGGGTTAAGGTTAAAGGCAACCAACCCTCAGGATATTGTGACGTTATCGTGCAAAAACCAGGCCAGTATCTGATGTATCAAACTCCCACCACTACTGAAATAACACTAGTGGTCTATGCCAATGACTCTTCTCACATCACATATGCTTTTGCAAGCGGTTCAGGCCTAAACAACAACACATGGTACTACCTGGCAGCAACTGTCAATCCATCTGTAAGAGCATTGTACTTAAACGGAAACATAACGACTCTGGATGATGAGAATCCATTCACGCCGCTGAATATCACCCCAAACCTCTTCTCAATAGGAGGCGACCCACTGGCTGGATTCTATGAATTCAACGGCTCAATAGACGAAGTAAGAATATCCAGCATCACCAGGAGCGCCAACTGGATAAACCAAACCTACCTGATGATTAACAGCTATGGCAGCTATGTAAGCTTTGGAAGTGAAGAATCATCATCGGTAAATTACACCTTAAACATCAACAACATACAAGCAAACCCACAAATAGCACTCAACAGAACAAGCATCAACATAAGCGCAAACATAACAACCAACATAGGAAGCATAGACGAAGCAATAATAAGAATAAACTACCCGAACGGAACAAGCGCAGCAAACTACACGATGACCAACACAGGAGGAAGTAATTACTGGAACACAAGCACAACAAGCAACTTCAATGTGCCAGGACTATACAACTACACCATCTACGCCAACAACACAATAGGAACAAGCACAACAAGCAGCACATACAACTTCACACCAATAATAAACCTAACAGAACCAGCAACAATAACAATAGACGGAACAACAACAGACTGGGATAGCATAACTAGCCTGGATGATGACAGCTCAGACACATTGTATGAGAGTATAACCAGCACTACACTCTCTTTAGGAGCCCGTTCCACCTGCGGAATGCTCAGCAATGGAAGCGCTTACTGCTGGGGAAGAGGAATAGAAGGAGAACTAGGAGATGGAAACAGTGACGCCCACAACACGACATCACCAACACCAATAAGTCTCGCTCCAAACAACTGGAGCATGATAAGCACAGGCTCATATTATCATAGCTGTGGAATACTTTACAACAATAGCGCCTATTGCTGGGGATTAGGATCAGAGGGAGAACTAGGAGATGGAAGCGCAACATGGCACATCGCCTACACACCCAACCCTCTCAACACCAGCATCAACAACTTCACCAAGATAACAACAGGCTATTCCCACAGCTGCGCAATAGCACCCAATGGAAGCGGATACTGCTGGGGACAAGGAGAAAAAGGCAGGCTGGGAGACAGAGACAATAGCTCCCACACAGTGCCCAACCCTAAGCCGATAGACTTCTCACCCAACAACTGGACGGAGCTAGTGGCAGGAGAGGTAATAACTTGCGGAATAGCTCCTAACGGAAGCGGATACTGCTGGGGAGATGGCATCTCCGGAAGGCTGGGAGACGGGAATGTGGACGGTCATAATGTCGGCATACCACAACCCATAAACATATCCAACAACAACTGGAAGAACATAAGCGCAGAAGCCGATCATACCTGCGGAATACACACCAATGGCACAGCCTACTGCTGGGGCTATTCAGTGGAAGGAAGCCTAGGCATAGGCGGCTACTATTCTGGAGGAAGCTGGGGATTCCCATCAGTGGTCAATATAACCCCTAATAATTTTACAAGCATAAAAGCAGGAACGTTATACACTTGCGGAATACATGCCAACGGAAGCTCATACTGCTGGGGAATGGGAGACTACGGAATACTAGGAGATGGAGATGCGAGCGACCACAACAAGTACAACCCATCACCAGTACATGTCGGAACACAAAGCTTCACCCAGATAGAAACCAGCTACGGAGAACACACCTGTGGCATTGTGAGCAACGGAAGCACATACTGCTGGGGAAATGGAACATGGGGAAGATTAGGAGACGGCAACGAATCACCCCAAACAGTAGTCACCCCAACACCAGTCAATTACAACTATGCCAACCCCGCAAGCTTTGATATAGATATAACAAACTACTCATTAGCAAACAGCAACACATACCTATTCGCCAGGATAAGCGTGCTGGGAAGCATAGATTTCATCACACCCTCCAAATACTATGCACTCTATCTGAGCACGAATGACGCAACCACAGGAAGCGACAAGACCTCAGGAGGAGGAAACCTACCTTTCAACTACGACTACAGGATACAGCTCAACAACAGCGCATGCAGCATCTACGACTACAATAACGCAACACAAGGAAGCTGCGACTACAATAACAACTCCAACACAATAGAACTAAGAGCAAACCTAACACTAATAAACATGACAATAAGCAGCACAGCCAACATAACACTAGAAACAGGAACAACAGCATTAGAGAGCTATGACTTCGCGCCTGACTACAACAGCTTCGTAAGATACACGGCAGCCCCCTCCTGCGTCTGCCCTGGTGCAGCTACTAACTGGAATATTGACATGAGCTTGCATTGCAACATCACGACTAACTGCGACATCACTACCGGCTACCTTAACTTCACCAATACTGGCTATGTGAGGTTCAATGCGACCATCAATGTGACAAGCATGCAGAAGCCTGTTAGTGACCAGACAGTATATATAGAAAAAGCCTGCTATTTGATTGTGAATTAGCGTTCTTGAAAGGCTCTGCAGCCAGCTTCAGAGCATTTATAAGCTATTAATGAGCAAAAAAAGCCACATATTTTCCTATGGAAATCATCATCTGGAAGCACAACACTTATAAAGCCAAAAGCCTTACTTTTTCTCGACGAGAAAAGCCCTGTTTTTAAAGGCAGAAAATGGTCCAGGAAACACCCAAGGAAAAGATTGACAAAAAGCATGAGAAAGCTCTTCCAGCAGATGGCAGGATAATCCGCGCAGTCATCCAGGATGAGATGAAGACTTCTTATCTTGACTATGCCATGAGCGTCATAATAGGCAGGGCTCTGCCTGACGTGAGAGACGGCTTGAAGCCAGTCCATAGGCGTATCCTCTATGCCATGAATGAGATGGGTATAAGGTACAACACTCCAACGAAAAAAAGCGCGAGAATTGTGGGCGATACCCTTGGAAAATACCATCCTCACGGCGACACAGCAGTATATGATGCTCTTGTCAGGATGGCCCAAGACTTCTCGTTAAGGTATCCGCTAATAATTGGTCAAGGAAACTTTGGAAGCATAGACGCAGATCCGGCAGCACATATGCGCTACACTGAGGCTAAGCTCGCCAAGATCAGCGACGAGCTGCTCGGAGACATTGACAAGGAGACAGTTGACTTCATCCCTAATTTTGATGGCAGCCTCAAAGAGCCAGTTGTTCTGCCCAGCAAGATTCCTAATCTTCTCATCAACGGCAGCAGCGGAATAGCAGTAGGCATGGCCACCAACATCCCTCCTCACAACATCAAGGAAGTCTGCAACGCAGTCATTGAGCTCATCAACAATCCTGCTCTTGAGATAAAAGATATAATCCACATAATCAAAGGCCCTGACTTTCCCACTGGAGGAATAATCCTTGGAAGGAACAGCATCATAGAGACTTACACCACTGGCAAAGGCTCAATCTCCATGAGAGCCAAGATGGAGCTCGAAGAGAAGAAAGAAAAGCAGAGCCTAGTGGTCAGCGAGATACCATACCAACTTGACAAGTCTCAACTCATAGAGCAGATGGCAGAAGTTGTCAACAACAAAGTAGTCCAAGGCATATCTGACATCAGGGATGAGAGCGACAAGAAAGGCATGCGCATAGTGCTAGAGCTCAAGAAAGGAGCCAATGTTGAGGTTGTCAAAAACCAATTATTCCAGCACACCAGGTTGCAGACCAGCTTCGGAGCAATGATGCTTGCTCTCGACGGCAACCAGCCTAAGACTCTTAACATCAAGCAGCTCCTAGCTAGCTTCCTGCACCACAGGCAAATAGTGGTAAGGAAGAGGACTGCCTATGACATGAGAAAAGCAGATGAGAAAGCCCACCTGCTCAAAGGCTTGCTAATAGCATTGCAGCACCTGGATGCTGTCATCAAGCTCATAAAGGGATCAAAAGACCCTGCTGTAGCCAAGAAAAACCTGGTCACATTCTACAAGCTCACAGAATTGCAGGCCCAGGCAATACTTGACATGCGATTGCAGAGATTGACTAGCCTTGAGCAGAAGAAGATACAGGACGAACATGATGAACTAATTGAGCTCATCAAAAAGCTCAAGGAGATACTTGCAGATGAGAACAGGATCCTGGCAATAATAAGGAATGAGATGAAAGAGCTCATAGACAAGTACGGTGATGAGAGAAGAACAATTATTGATGAGAGTGGTGATGAGGAGCTTGACATGGAAGACCTGATAAAGCCAGAGGATGATGTCATAACCATCAGCCTTGCAGGCTACATCAAGAGGCAGCCAGTAGAAGCTTACAAGACTCAGAAGAGAGGAGGAAAAGGAGTCATAGGAGCAACTACCAAGGAAGAGGACTCCATAAAGCACATGTTCGTGGCTAATACTCACTCATACTTACTCATATTCACTGACAAAGGCAAGGTGCACTGGCTCAAGGTCTACCAGATACCTGAAGCAGCAAGGATAAGCAAAGGAAAGCCTGTCATCAATATGATAAGCGTGGAGCCTGACGAGAAAGTCGAAGCAGTCATACCAGTAAAAGAATTTGATGACACGCACAACCTGGTGTTCGCGACCAAGAAAGGCCTTATCAAGAAGACCAACCTTGCAGAGTACAGCAACCCAAGGAAAGGAGGCATAATAGCCATCAACCTCAACAAAGGAGATGAAGTGATTGAGGTGCTCATGACAGATGGCAAGCAGCAAATCCTCATGGCAAGCGCCAATGGCCAAGCAGTCAAGTTCTCAGAACAAGACGTGAGATGCGTAGGCAGGAACAGTTGCGGAGTGAGAGGCATAAGGCTTGCCAAGGGCGACGAAGTCATAGGCACTATAATAGCCAAGGACAACGAAACAGTGCTAACTATAACTGAGAACGGCTACGGCAAGAGAAGCAGCCTTGAAGAGTACAGGTTCATCAATAGAGGAGGAAAAGGAGTCCGCAACATCATCTGCAACGAGAGGAACGGCAAAGTGGTTGATGTGAAAGCAGTCACTGATGAAGACGAGATAATGGTTGTTTCCCAGAAAGGCATCATCATAAGGATGCCTGTCAAGAACATCAGCGTGATAGGCAGGAACACTCAGGGCGTCAGGATGATGAAGCTGGAAACAGGCGACAAAGTCGTGAGCCTGGCCAATGTTGAAGCAGCTAGCAGCAACGGGAATGGGAATGAAGAGAAAGCTCCTGATAACAAAAACCGCACAAATCCCACGACCTAAAGGTCAGGGTTTTTTATCGTGCGGTTTTTGGGATGAGAAATTTTGTGAAATTTCCCATAAGAGCAAATAAATTCTATGCTTTAGGAAACCTCAAGAACATTACTATCAGGCAGAACACTGCTATGAGAGCTACGAGGATGATGAGCTCTGTCTTATTGTTGGGCTTGTCTTTCTTGGCCATGAGCAATCCTTATCCTTTCTGAGATATAAATATTTTTCCTTCAAGCTAATTTTTAGCATAAGCAAATAGCAATATTTAAATAACATTCAAGCTTAAAACAGGGCTATGAGAAAGAAGCATCTTCACGTTAAGGGATGGAGCGAGGAAGAAATCATTAAGGCAGAGCGCATCTTCAATGATGCTGAGAAGAAGAAGCATCCTCATGTCAGGCACCTAGAGAAAAGCCTTTACTGGTTCACGCTCGCAACTGGCATCATAGGCACTGTGCTGTTCTCATTCGTGCTCATACCCATCTTCATGATAAGCAACAACACCTGGAGCTTTATCCTCACAGGAATGTTCGGCTTCTTGCTAGGAACAGTGATAATCATAATAGTGAAAGACTTGCACTGGCTTGAGCAGCACCACCACCTATTCATCTCACTCACCACTCCTATAATCGCCATCTTCAATTTCTTCATAGTCGTGAACAGGGTCAATATATTAGTCTATACTCTGGGATTGAAATACATCCATGACCCTATAATGCTTGGAATCACTTATTTCATCTGCTTCCTCATACCTTACGGAGCATTCATGATCTACAAGAGGAATCAATCATGGACTTGAAAGAGTGGACCATCCATCACATAAAGCAGAAAGACATAATAACCAAGGACTTGGTGAGCTACAAGGAAGAAGGCGACAAGGTGCTGTGCGAGTACAAGGAAGGAAGGAAAGCGGTCTATGTCTGCCAAGAGAACCTTGAGCTTGACAAGGTCAAGAGCATAAAAGAAGACGATGCAGTAAGCTTGGTTTGCATGTGCAACGAGCACAACTTCAAGGTGCTCGTAGACCACTGGGGCTTGTTCAAGACCAAGAAAAGCCTGACTTTCCTATTCTTGAACCCTGACCTTGCAGAGAAATGGGTTATTAAGCCATTTGTTCATGCCAAGATAGCAGACCCAGCCACGCTGAAGCAAGGATTAAGGACCATGTACGAGACTTGCCTCGGAAAAAACACAGATTGAAAACAGTAAATTTGCAATTTACTGATTCAACAAAATTCATTTTGTTGAAAAAAACAATAAGTAATATATACACCCAACTTATTCTTTATCTTTATGGAACAAGCAAATCATGGATTTGCTGGTCCAAAAAAGGTGATTTTTTTGGAGACTAAAATCAGCACTGGCACTGCAGTCATGGACTGGCTTCTGGAAGGAGGCTATGATAAGAGTGTTATTACAACTATTTATGGCCCTGCTGGTAGCGGCAAGAGCAATCTCTGCCTGCTGTGCATAGCTAACAGCGTCAAAGGACAGAAAGCCATCTTCATCGACACTGAAGGCAATTTCTCATTCACCAGGTTCAAGCAAGTATGCCATGACTACAAGAAAGCCTTGGAAAGGATAATCTTTCTCAAGCCTACTAATTTCAAGGAGCAGCAATCATCCATCGCCAAGCTCAAGACCTTACTTAATCAAGACATAGGAATCATCTTTGTCGACAGCATAAGCTCTCTCTACAGGGCCTGCCTCAATGACGATGATAATAAGGGATTGAACCAGGCAATGGCAACCCAGGTGCATGACTTGCTCGAGATTGCCAGGAAAAAAGACATCCCTGTAATCATGACAGCCCAGGTGTATGCTGATTTCGAGGAAAAAGGCAAAGTCAACCTTGTGGGTGGAGCAATCATAAGGAATATGAGCAAGTGCCTTATTGAATTGCAGGCCTCAGGCCCAAACAGGGTTGCTATTGTGAGAAAGCACCGCAGCATAGAGGAAGGCAAGAGCATAATCTTCAGGATTGTTGAGGAAGGGATAAAGGAAGTTTAGGGCTCATTAGAAAAATCTTATTCTGAAAAGAAACATAAAAAATTTAAAATAATTTATATTTCGTCAGAGAAGTCTTCGACTTTCTTGGTGAAGCCTCCTTTGTTGATCATTCCCCTGTTCTCAAGGTAGCCTTTGGTGAGCAGGTAGAACAATAATCCCAGGCTTTTCTTTCCCTTGTTGTTGCAGGGCATCACAAAGTCTATGTTGTTAGGCTGGTTGTTGGTGTCGCACAGCCCGACTATTGGTATTCCCATCTTGAAGGCGTCATCAACAGCATTCCTGTCAGGCCAAGGGTCAGTTACGAGTATGATCTTGGTCTCAACGAACCTCTTGAGCTGGGTGTTAGTCAAGACACCAGGAGGATACCTTCCAGTGTAAACCTTGGCTCCTGTCATCTCCCCGAATATCTTCACAGGCTTCCAGCCATTCTCCCTCCTGGCAGCTATCATTATCTGGTTAGGCGCGTATTGGGAAAAGAAATTTATCAACACCCTCATCCTTAAGTCTATCTGCTGCACATTCAAGACGCTCAAGCCGTCAGGCCTGGTCTTGTAGATGAAGTCGCCCATGTACTTAGTCTTGAACTTAGTGCCTATGTGTATTCCTGACTTAAGGTACTCATCATTAGGCACCAACAATTGCTCTGATTCCATTTTACTTTCCTCCAAAATGCTATTGTGCTAGTAATAGAGGATTAGAACTCCATTACTGCTCTTATTATCGCCCATTGCAGTTTTGCCAAGAGTCCCTTTCGGCTGACCTCAAGGCGGGGCTTTAGAGGAGAAGAAAAGGCAGGGATTTATAAATATTTTGCCAGAAGCCAGAACTCACCATTACTCAGCTAATTTTAAGAATTCTTCTTTGCTAATGTAAAGTTAGCAATGAAAATTTCGCCATCCTTAAAGCCTTCTGGCACACCCATCTCTTCGATGTAGAGCTCGACTGCTTCCTTAAGATTCTTCAAAGCGCTGTTCACTGTGCGCCCCTGGCTTACCACATCAACCTCAGGGCAAAGCGCCACATACATCTTCTCATCCTTCTGGATGACGGCGGTGAACTTCATACCTGAAGAATAACTTAATCTCATATTTAAATCTTGTGAGCTGCTTGTTTAAATAATGCTATGGCTAATTTCTGAAAATATTCTCGAGAAAGCGAAAAGATTTCGAAAGAGAACTATTTTGGAAATATATTAACCTGAAGCAAATTCATTAACAATCTCATATACCGGCCCTCCGGGCGTCAAGTCGCTCTTGTAAAGAGTGAACTTGTTGACTAAGAACTCTGTCTTGCCTATCTGCTTCTTCAATACATCAAGTATCTTCTTCTTGTCAGAATCATTAGCAATATACTTGATCCTCACAAAGGTGATGTGGCTCTTGAAAGGGTGGTCATCCTTGAACCTCGGCAGTGCTGCATCAATCTGCTTTTTGAGCTCCATCAAAGGCTCTGCTGGCTCTGCATCAACCCAGAGAACCTGGATCCTGTTCTCATTTGGAAAAGCTCCTAGTTGGCTGATTGAAACCTTGAAAGGCTTGAATTTTATCTGCTCCAAGGCTTCGGATATTTCTTCTGCCTTATTCGCAGACACTTCTCCAAGAAACTTCAAAGTCAGGTGAATATTGTCTTTATCCACTGGCTTGACTCCTTTTATTCCTTTCAGCTCTGATTTTATCTTCTCAAGATTCTCTTTTGCCTGCTCAGGCAGGTCTATTGCTATGAATAATCTCATGTTATAAGAATAAGAATAGAAAAAGAAGTTAAAAAGTTTGCGTTATAAGGCCTCTTCTTATTCTGCTGCTTCAGAATCATCAGCTGAGTCATCTTTTGGCTCATTATCTGCAGACGCATCAAACTGATCATCTGGCTGCTCTGCGACTTCCTCTGCCTCCTTGACAGGCTCTTCCTCAGCTTTTTCCTCGCCAAAGTCTTCTGAGTCATGCTCTGCAGACTCTGCTTCAAGCTCTGCGACCTCTTCCTCCTCTTTTTTCTCAACAGGCTTCTGGGGCGCTGCAGGCTTGACGCTTCCTGCGCCTATAACTTCTGCAAATCCAGCATTCCTAAGAACCCTGGTCACCTTGACCCTGACTTCATCTCCTTCCTTGGAGTTAGGTACGAAGAGAACAAAGCCTTGCTTCTTAGCGATGCCATCTCCCTTCTCACCAATGGCTTCTATCTTCACATCCAACTCATCGCCTTCCTTAACTGGGGCCAATCTTCTTCCTTGTCCAAACATTTATGTACCCTCCAAAAATAGGTCCCTGGCTAGCAATAAATATCTTCGACTTGGAGGCCGAAGTATTTCCAAAAATCGCAGAAGCGATTATAAAACCTCAGCATTAATGCAAAGGTATTCTGCGATTTTTGATAAAAGCCTAAGCTTCTACGACCCACCAAAAACCTTTATTTACGATAGAAAAAGCAGTATTTATTTATAAATTTAGCTAAAAAATAAGAAAAAAATAAGAAAAACAAATACTCTTACTCAGCATCCACAATACCATTTTCTGTGACCATGAAGATAGTCTCATTGTCTGCAAGGTCTGGAGCATCAACGAGCTTTGCAACTCTTGTGCCTTTCTTGCCTCTTCGCAAATAAGCCCTGTAAGTGCTGTTGTGAGCTACTATGTTGCCACCAATAGCTTCTGTCGGGTCTCCGAAGAACAAATCTGGCCTAGTCATGACCTGGTTAGTCACATAGATTGCGAGGTTGTACATGTCTGCGAGCTTTGCCAAGGCGTGCATGTGCTTGTTGAGCTTTTGCTGCCTCTCAGCCAGTGTGCCTCTGCCAACAAATTCTGCCCTGAAATGAGCAGTCAAGGAGTCAACAACTATCAGTTTGACTTTTAGCCCTTGCTTTATCAATTCCTCTGCCTTGTCAACCAAGAGCATCTGGTGGTCTGAGTTAAAGGCTCTAGCCACTTTTATGTTCTTGAGAATCTTGTCAGGGTCTGCTCCTGCTCCTTCTGCGAACTGCTTGATCCTGTTAGGCCTGAAAGTATTCTCAGTATCAATATATACTGCAACTGCCTCAGGGTCTTTGAGCTGGCATTGCACAGAAAGCATGTGGCCTATCTGGGTCTTACCGCTACCATACTGGCCAAAGCACTCAGTGATAGCCCCCGTCTCAATGCCTCCGCCAAACAGCTTGTTGAGGTTGTTGCTTCCGGTGCTTATCTTCTCGATATTCATCCTCTTCTCCAAGAGGTCAGAGCCTGACTGGAAGCCCATGTCCAGGTTGTCCCTGGCGAACTTGATAGCTTTCCTAGCAGTAGCCTCTGTGACTCCTGCAGCATTCACTATCTCACCAGGAGTAGCCACTGCAATGCTTAGCAGGGTGTCAAAACCTGTAGACCTAAGCTTTTCTCCTGTCATTGCGCCGATACCCGGTAAATCCTCGATGTTTATCTCTTTCTCTTTTTTAGAAGCCATAGTCACTGGAACCTCCTTCCTTATTTTAAATTTTTCTACTTTCTCCACTACTAATTGCTGCATAAGAATCACCTCTTATTCATCATCAGGCTCTGGGCTGTTGAGAGCAAGGAACTCATAAGCCTTGCTCAACACCAAGACTGCTTTGGGCAGGTCTGTTGCTCTCAGGGAATTGCTCTTCTGCCACTCCCCATTAGCGTCCTTGTAAGTCCTGTCAAAGCTGACGCTCTTGAAGCTTATGACCTCTCCTTTCTGGTTCTGTGCCTGGTTCTCCCAGATCGTCGCAGAAATCGCGCCTGCCTTAAACTTTTTCACAGGCATATTCTTATTTTCTTTATCCATTCTAATCTCCTCCTTTCCTTTCGGATTTTATTTCAAAGCTCCCTTATGATTAGGCGCAGCAAAGGCGCCGGGGAACCGGAGGGGCATTTCTTATAATGCCTTGCCATTAGTTAGTGCCTTGCTGTTTAAATACCCTACGCCGACCTGTCCAGTGTGTCCAGTGCAGATTTTCGCCCGTTCGTTACACTCACTCTCAAAATCTGGTATCACAAAAAACTGTTGGTTTTTTGGGACACAAAATCAGAGATTTTGTTGAAAGGCACGTCAGTGCAGTGCAAAGCTCATACTTCGCTTTGACTGCACGTAGTTCGAAGGATTGACAAAAACCAAGAGGTTTTTGGCACTCAAAAATTCATTTGAATTTTTGCTGTTCCTGAAAGGAATATCCTCCTTAACTTTTTCCCTCAAGGCTTCTTCAAAACTTGTTTTGAAGGGGCAGCAAATCAAAGATTTGCTTGCTTTCGCAAAGGCTTGGTCCAGTGCCGTAATATTTATATATGGTGAAGTCAAAAGACAAGAATAACAGTATTTTTAACCAAAACATGAGGTGAAGTGGATGGCGGATGAAAATAAGAATTACAAGTTTGCGCTCCTAGCGATAGTGGCGATAGTGGCGATAGTTGCGTGTGTTGTGCTGATACAGGATGGAAAAGAAAGAGAAACATCGTTCACATCAGATTCAGAATTGCAGCAAGCACTGCAAACATTTGAGGAGAATTCTGTAGGCCAGGTTCCCTATGCCTATGCTTTACAGAATTATGTAAATTATTGTATGGCGTGGGCGAAAAGATTAGAAACAGATGAAGCAAACGCAATAGCACAAGGCATAGAAGTGCATGAGGAGCATGCTTGGCAGGCATATAGTCAACGTTGTGGATGGATATAGGGCAGGTAGTATTCGATTGAATCACAAAATCTGTTTATTTCCCAACCGTCATCTTTTTATACTCCGTTAATCAAAGGAATAGTTAATGGTATTAGAGCATCTCTTCCCTGAGGATTGGCTTGAGAAGAAGGTCATCTATGCTTTCTTGATAGCTGTCATCTATTCTATACTTGGCATAACTGCTGCTCGCTTGTTGTTCGGCGCTAACTCAGGCATTGTCTCAGTAATATTCACTTCATTGTTCATCCTGCCTTACTTGCAGAAGATGTTCAAGAAGGAAGAGAAGGAAGAGGAGAGGGAGAAGCAAGTCTCTTTCAGGCAATTAGCTTCAATAAAGCATTTCTTCAGGAACAACCAGGCTATCAGGGTTTACATAGCCATCTTCCTAGGAATTTACCTGACTTACATGCTTTGCTCTTTCATCCTGCCGCAATTAGGCTTCAACACTTTCAATATTTTGAAGGAGCAATTATTCGTTGACCCTTCGCTCAGGGGCAGGGCTGTTGATGTAGGCACCTTCATAAGCATATTATCAAATAACTGGTGGGTTCTACTGGCTTGTTTCTTGATAGCTATCATAATCGGTGACGGAGCCATCTTTTTCGTGGCTTGGAATGCTAGCAGCTGGGGTGCTTTGTTCGGCTACAGGGCTTGGGCTGCGAGCCAGTACTCAGGAGCCAGTGCTTTATGGTATCTGCTCTTGCTCTTCATCATAACCTTTCCTCACGTCATTCTTGAAGGAGGAGCTTACATCCTTGCTGCCATATCAGGCAACATAATATCTGATGAGATAATACAGAAGAAATCAGAGATCAAGAAATTCATCTTCTACCTAACAGGAGGGGTATTGCTAGTTGTTTTTGTCAGGTTACTATACAGATACCTCATAGGAGGCTATGACTCTATAATCTTCAGCATCATAAGCCTGATAATAATCACTTTCATAGTCCACAGGCTCATAGGCTTGTTCAGGCAGGCTAGGCTGCAGAAAGTCTTCAAGAACAACTATTACCTGTTCATACTAGCCATACTGGTGTTCATCCTGGGAGCTTTCATAGAGACTTTGGTGCTCAACTATTCTGTCCAGCTCAACGAGATATATGCCTTCAGCATGATGATGTGATGATTAGGCGCATTGAAAAGATAATAATCAAAATATTTTTATACTCACTAGTCAAGGAAACACTTAATTAATTGATAATGGGGTTTTTTTAAACTTTAGGAGGGAAAAGAAGATGGGCAAGGATGGTAAGCATGACAAGGAAAAAGATTACAACTATGCACTGATGGGATTGGTTCTTCTAGTGGCTATCATCGGCTTGATGATGGCATTATGGGTTGGTCCTGTAGAACCTATAACAAACACACAAGAAGCAGTACAGCCTTTCAACTATCGCGGATACGCTGCTATAGGAAGATGCGCGGATTATGATACTGGAAAGAATTATTATGTCGCTAGATATGTGACTGATAAAGATGGGATTCATAATGATGAATGCCTATCCCAGAGCATGCTGAGAGAGTATTACTGCGTGATAGAAGGGGAATCATCAACATTGAAGTACGCTGACTACAAATGCCCTTATGGTTGTGAAGGAGGAGCCTGCAAGAGCGCAGAAAGTAATCCTTAAATCCTGGAAAGCCATGCAGCAACACTGACTTCTAACTGCTTAGTTCTCATATCATTAAGAATAAGAATATATCAATAGCTATCAGAACAAAAAGTATGAGCACATCAATCAATCCAGCAGTCCTTATCTTCCCTCTCATCCTTTTCTTGCTGGGCCAGAAAAAAGGTATTCCTGTTGGCGTGACGCTGTCCATCAATAGGTGTGAAAGGTAGCCAAGGACGAATGCTAGAGCATAGTAAAAGTTAGGAGTGATTAACAACAATATCGCTGTGAAAACCATCATCGCCAGGAAGCTGTGGATTGGCCCTCTGTGCTTAAAGAACCAACTCACTGGCTTGGTTTTTCTTCCCATGAACGATGTTGGGCTGTCTATGTCTGGGGCGAGGCTTCCTAATAATAGTAGTATGAGAAAGACTGCTAGGTTTACTGGCAAATCAGTGTACCTGAATATCATCAAGCCTAGGAATAAGGCAAAGCTTAGGTGGGTTACAAACATCATTTTTATAGAAAAAAAAGCTTATTCGTTGGTTATTATAACTGTTTTGCTTCTCAGGTTATTAGCCCAGTTAGCATCTGCCAGTTTATCAGTTGAATCAGCATTGACTGTCACTCTCCAAGCTCCTTCTTTTGAGACAGTTGCTACATTGAAGACAGCTGCTGTCTCCTGTCCCGGCTTCAAAATCATTGGTATGGCTGTGTTTATGGTGGTGGGCTTTGCCTGGGAGTCATCAGCTGCTAATATGCTGAGCTGGACGTAGAAGGGCGTGCTTATAGTCTCTGTGCCAAGATTAGCAACCACAGCTCTTACCTCAAATGATTGGCCTACAAGAGGGCTTGGAGGATTAACTTCTATGCTTTTGACGCTCACATCAGTAAAAGTCTTTTCTTCTCCCCCATCAGCAACTGCAAAACCAGTCATAGAGCTGCTTCCTGCAAAAGAAACTCCTTGCTTGTCAAAGTAGATGAGCATCTGGCCTGTGAAAGCCACCATGCCTACTATGGCAAGGATAACTATGATTTCAAAAACAGAACTTTCAACCCTCTTCTTTACCATCCTGTTACCAGTATTATCAACAGTAATATAAATAGTTTTCTAAAAAGAATAGGAGAAAACAAGAATAAAGCCTTTCAGGAGATCATTCACCCAATAGGGCTGTCTGGGTCTACTAGCTTCTCATCAATGTTGAAGTCTTCTACAGTCCCTTCCTCAGATGACACATCCAGCTTGAAATCTGGCTTTGGAGCTGCTGACACCTTGCTTGGAGCCTGCTTTGGCTCTTCTTTGGCTTCAGAAAAGCCCGGCTTTCCAAAACTTTCTGTTTTGGATTCAGAAATCCAAGATTTCTGTATTTCTGGATCAGCAAGCTTTTGCTTGCTGGCTTCAACTGCTCGCTCTGCCTCTTCCTTGAGCTTCTTAATCTCTTCATCTGGGTCAGGATTCTTATAGACTCTGTTGGCTATGAGCTCTACGCGGTCAAAGTTCTGGTTCTTGTTAGCTCTTCCATGCACTTTTATGATGTTGCCTAATAGCTCTGTCTTGATAGGCTCGAACTTGGAAGGGTCTTCTTTGAAGCTCATCATATGAGCCTTATCCCTGTCAAGCAATTCTTCAACCTGGTTCCTCCAGAAAACTACTCTTATGTTGTCGCTGCCATCATCAAGGTACATGTTGAGCACATAATTATAATCAGGCACTACCTTGCCATGAGTCGGACACATAAATCCTTCGTCCTTGAGCCTTATCCTCTTGTTGCACTGAGGGCATACTTCAAAGAAGTTAAGGTCAAACACCTGGACAATGGTAGCCAATATCTCAACATCAGCATCATCTTCTTTTATTTCAGCTATCTGCTTCCTCACAGACTCTGGCTTGTTATAAGGCTGCACACTTACCTCTACTCCAGGAGGATTGATTATTAGCTTGGAGATTTCGCTCAGGTGAACTTCTTTCCTACCATTATTCTCCCTGACATAGCCTCCTCTTATCTTGACAACATCCCCTTCCTTGAGCTGGCTCATCAGGTCAGCCTGCTTCTGCCAGAGGACCACTCTCACCACTCCAGTCTCGTCTCCGATAAGAAGATTAGCAACCTTGCCAGAAGTCTCGCCTTTGCTGAATTCCCTGACTTCGTATTTCTGCAATACCTTGCCAATAACATCCACGTTGCGCATGCCTGCGAATATGTTCTTTATCTGGAGCTTCTCTCCAATGTCAAAAAGCTTTACTCCCAGTTCATTAGCAACTATGTGGGCAGCTCCTTCCTCTGATATCAACCCAGGAAGCTGCTTCAGCTTGGCCTTTATCTTCTGGTTGACTTCATCCTCTGACAATCCTGTCTTCTGAGAAATCCTCTCCTTTATTTGCGGCAATGGAATATTTATCATAAGCACAACCCCCTTAACTATAACAACAAGAACAACTTAGCATTATTTTAAATACTTTTCTATGCTGCAAGCTAGCTTGTGCCGCAGCTCTGTCCTGGCAAACCAGAAACCAAGTTAAGCACGTCCTTGTACTGGTCAAATCCTGGAACAGTGTCAGTTATCGTGGTCATGACTTGCTTCTTGACATAATCAGGAGAATAATAAGCAATCATCCTAGTCAGTTCACTTTGGGAACCTGTCAGTTCTCCTGTGGCTGTGCTCATGATGCTTTTGATAGAAGAAACCTTGTACTCATCAGGTATGATGTCATTGGCTGCTTGTAGAATCTTGGAAGGAGCCTGGTCCATCAATGTCTTAACAGCAGCTACTCTCTGCTCAGGATTGAGTGACTGCAGGACTTTGACAGCATCCTCTTTTTCCTGCATAGCCATGCCTAGGCGCTCATCAACCTCTTTCTGCCCCATATCAGCAATCTCTTCAGGAGAATCATACACTTGGCTTAATAACTCCTTTTTCTGCTCAAAAGGCAATTCTTGGATATAATTATAAGCAGAACTTAGGTCTGTTGATTCCAACTTGCCTATTAGGTTAGTAGCATCTGTGTCCTGCAATTCATCCTTTACAGGTTGAAGGAGGCTTGCTGCGTCAGCATCATTGATCCTTCCATCCTTAACAATGGTGTTGAACACTTCCATTGCATCCTCGTCCTTGATGACATTGGCGACCTCCCCCAAAGCTGTGCTCAAGGCTTCTCCCTTAAGATTGGTGAGCATCCTATCGAGTGAGAGGCTACCAATTGCTTTCCTTATCGAAGAAAGCTCATCAGCGAATCCCTCGAGCCCGAATGAGCCTAATATCGCGTTAGAGTCCAAGCCGAATAATCCTTGCAATAATCCTGTATTCGCAAACCCGAGCTGCTCCATCAGCTTGTCAATGATAGCAGGTATCTGCACGCCTTTGATAGTTGCTGGACCGTAATTGCCAGAAGAATCTACGTAAGCAAAAGCAAAATAATAGCCGAAGCCAGAGAAAGCAGATGATATTATGTCAAGCCCGGGCATCCTCTTGAACTGGAAGATGGGCTCTGCGCATTTCACAACGCTGAAAGACACTATGTCACCATCAATCTGAGGCCTGGCATAGGGCAAAGGGTTTTGCATCAATGTGCCGTCAGGATTATTGAATCCGCTTATGCAGCTAGTAGGCGCAGGAGCTGAGAACCCCACTCCTGATTTGAATCTCTGCGACAGGTCTATGTAGCCTGTCGGGTTAGAGAAGTCAAACTTGCCGCTGACAAAAGGCTGAACCCCTGTTCCGCACTTATACACCAATCCCACTATGTCACAGTCCTTGGAAGCTCCTTTCAGGTCAAGCTTCACAGTCACCATGGCAGGGACACTGTCCTTGTCCATGAGGAAGTTCTGGGCGAACAATAATACCTTGAGCTGAGGGGCAAGCATGCCTAAGGCATCTGTGATCCAGCCACCAAAAGCAGGCTCAAGGTTCTCAGTAGTGACTTTTAGGTCGAACTCTGCATTGCCCAAGCCTTCGCACTGCTTATCAGCAGTAGCTTCCTGCTGCCTGGCATCATCAGTCTTATCGATAGCCACATTATCAGCTGTTATAGGCGGAGGAGGAGCCTTGAACAAGTCAAGGGCGAACTTGATAGGCACTTCCTTCCAATTCATCCTGCTGAAATCAGTGTCATACTGATAAATCTTCTTAGGAGCAGTGACGCAGAACCTGAACTTGTGCTGCTGATTAGCCAGGTCGCACTTGTCAGATGGAAAGGAAGAATCTGGGCCTCCAACAACATATTGGGTGGGCTCAGCCTCGATGATCACTGAAGCTTGGCCGTCTTGATTGGTTTTCACATCCTTGACAAGATAGAATTTCTCTTTTCCTTCTGTTGTTGACTGGCTGCCTTTTGTATAAGTTATCTGATATGGCTCTGTCAAGAGCGCATCTGAATAAGAAATCGAAAAGCTATCTTGCAATTCTCCATCGTGATAAAGGTTGAATGGTTTGTTTTTAGGCAAAGGATAATAATATGTGGTGCCATCATCCCTTTTCAGCATGATGCTTGTGTTGGAAATAACCAAGCCTTTGATAAAACGTATGTCAGCGGCGCTGAAATCACAACGACAGCTAGGCTTGCCGAATTCAAAGCAAGTCTCAAAAGTCTCGATGAAATTGTAGAACCCTGCTTCTTTTCCGTCACAAACAGAAGTCTTATTGATGAAGAAGTTGAAGACAGGCTCTTCAAAAGGAGGAGTGGCAGTTGCCCCTGGAGCTGATTCTCGAGCTGCTTGGAGCGCAACATAAGCATCATTCTGCTTTTCCTTCTCAGCCTCAACACACTCCCTCAAAGCTTTCTGGTTGCCAGAGCAAGTATCATAGACCTGCCTTGACCACCGGTTGATCTGCTCATAAACGCTCAAGTCATAATCAACCTGGGCAGAGAAGCTGGGATTGACGTAGTAGTAGCCTATTTGCTCAGGAGTGAAATATTCAACGTCACTATAAGTAAGCTCGCTTATTCCCTGCACATTGCCGCTAAGCCAGTTCAAGGCAGTGGCTTCCTCGTCTATGAATCTTTTTCTCACAGATTCCTGAACCGGAGCAGTAGAGGATGAGAAGTATTTTCCTACTTTGCTCCTCTCAGCATAAACTGCCTTGATGATTTCAGCATCTGTCTTGTCAGGGCTAGCTCCTGCTCGCTGGAAGATTAAGCCTGTAGACAGAGAACCGCCGTGCTGCACGGCTGTTGACCAGAGCACATTCTGTAATGCAAATGAGCGCTCATTGATATCTAATCCTTTACACAAGTCCCTGACTGAATTAAGAGCAGGGTCATAGAAATTCCTTTTGATGAAATCCCTCTCAATATCATTGTTAAAGCTTCCTCTCTGGACTTCCTCTCTCCACACCTGTGCAAACTTGCAGTTCTTATAGCATAAGTTAGGAGTACAAGCAGTTTCCATATTACTTGATAACCAGCATCCTTTTGGCTCACAAGCATATTCACAATTAGGTTTTTCTGCAGCTGATAAGCTCGCATAAAGAGCAGGGTTTCTTGAGCTCACAAACTTGAGGAATGAAGGCATAGTGCTGGATGAAATCTGGAATTTTCCATAAGAAGTCTTACCTGTAGTATCATAGCCAATAGCATTGCTGCCTTCTTTATCTGACTCATATTTTTCAGATAACGCCCCGAGCTTGAGCTCAGGATTAGTGATTGGCTGCGCATTCGCAACAGGAGCTGTAGCC
>JBGOZE010000017.1:0-22430 GCA_041479965.1 Candidatus Nanoarchaeia archaeon
TGAAAAATTCCCTCCTAAGAAGTTCTTTTTGCATAAATCAATCACCCCAAATTCAGCAAAAACAGCTGAATTTAAAGGGTAGTGACATATGTCATGACCCAGCACACTGTTATATATAGGCTATGCAAACATCACTGAACAGCTTCTGCTTTGCCTCTCTTGACCAGGACATCTGCTATCTGGCTGTCAAGCTCTACTTCTTCGCCCTCATTGAAAGGCCCTAATATTTCTCCTTTCAAGCCCATGAACTTGGGCATAGAATCAGTTATCAGGATTCTCTTCTTCTCAGCAAGCCCTGCCAGTGCAGCTGAAAACTCTTTCCCATCATTTGCTGCATCTGCGGTCTCATTTGCAGCCAAGCTACTCGGCTCATCTTTCCCAGCCCTTCCATTATCTTGCTCTTTCTCTTCTTTAAGTGCTTCAACTTCCTGCTTGACCTCAGCTCTCACATCAGGCTTTCGCTCTTCAGGGCTTGGGCTCTCGAACTCTTTCAAATGGATTATCCTATCAAGCACAGAGTCCTTGTACTTCACCAGCAATGCCACCTGGTCGCTGAAGAAATCTTTTTCAGACGGCAAAAGAGCAGATGTATCCATGACGTCAGAGCCTGTCCTTGCCCTGCTAGTGGCCATGTTGATTATCTTCTTCTCCCTCTTCTCGTAGAGCTCCTTGATTATCCTCCTGATGTTCTGGAACTGGATCTTGAGCTTCTCCCTCTCAGCAGAGGCAAAGAGCTCGTCTTCTTTCTTGCTCAGCGAATCCTTCTTCTCCTTCAAATAGGCCAGGACTTGCTCATAGAAATCCTTGTCCATGGTCTGCAGCTCCTCGCGGTTCTTCTCCCTGCGTAGGAGGTCAAAGAGAGTCTCATAATTAATCCTTATATCAACCATTGCTCTTAGAAAAAAATAGGTGTTTATATAATTTTTGTGTTCAAAAACTCAGATGACTCATAGAATTTTTAAATGAGCAATCACCACCCCACAAATCATGGCATCCTTGACATTCAATGACCTGGAATTCCTGGAAGAAAAAGACAAAGTAAAGGTTGTTTTCCTCAGGATATACTATTTTTATCTCCTGAAAGAAGACTTGGGAAAGATTGGCAAGCTCAAGATCAAGCCCCATGAGATAGAATTTGGCTGCTCTGAGAAAAAAGCATCCAACAAGTTCAGCATGCTGCTTGAGAAAGGCTTTGGAGAGCTTAGGAGCGCCATAGGTGGCCTTAAGACAGTCTATGTTCACAGGAACTCAGGCATCCCCTTGGTCGGAGCAGGGGTTTTCGGCCTGATTGACAGGAACACCAACTGCATAGAGGTTAAGCCTCTCACTTCCTGCAACCTTGACTGCGTGTTCTGCAGCGTGGATGCTGGCAAGAGCAGCAGGAAAGTTACAGATTATATTATAGAGAAAGACTACTTGGTCGAGGAGTTCAACAAGCTGGCAGCTAGGAAAGATCATCCTGTTGAAGCCC
This sequence comes from Candidatus Nanoarchaeia archaeon, assembly GCA_041479965.1. GTDB lineage: Archaea > Nanobdellota > Nanobdellia > Woesearchaeales > SM23-78 > SM23-78. Next base: position 1,472 of record JBGOZE010000017.1, read on the forward strand.
ATATCGGGCCTCAGGGAGAGCCTTTGCTCTATGCTCCTCTTGTTGAGCTTGTCCGCGACATCAAGAGCAACCCAAAAGTCAGAATCATCTCCATAGATACCAACGGCACATTGCTCACAGAGAAGCTGATTGATGAGCTGGCAGATGCAGGGCTCACCAGGCTCAACATCTCGTTGCAGTCTCTCGACGATAAAAAATGCCGGGAACTGGCAGGCGTTGCTTACAACCTGAAGCACGTTCTCAGCATGATTGAGTATGCGAGCAAGAAGATGAATGTGCTTCTGGCGCCAGTCATTGTGCCTGGCTTGAATGATGACCAGCTTGAGAAGCTTGTCAACCTAGGCAAGCAACTAACATCAGGCTCAGAATTCCCTGTTCTCGGCATCCAGAACTTCCTTAATTACAAGCGCGGAAGGAATCCTGCCAAGCAGAGGAGCTGGGAAGAGTTCTTTGATATGCTCAAGCCCTTTGAGCACAGCACCGGGCTCAAGCTCAGGCTGGCAAAAGAAGATTTTGGCATCATGCCTGACAAGAAGCTTGAGAAGCCTTTTGAGAAGCGCCAAACAGTCAAGGCTCGCATTTTGTGCGAAGGCCCTCTAAGGGGCGAGAAGGTCGCTTATGCCAAGGAAAGAGCTATTATAGTCGATAAAGCAGGCGAGGCAGCTATCAATTCTTTTGCCAATGTCAAGATAATAAGGGACAAGCATAACATATATAGGGGAGTCTTGGCTTAATTTCATTGAGATTATCAAGCACTTAGGCAGTTACTTTGTCTTCAGTGTTACTTTTGTTTTCAGTCTTTCCCAAACAGGCGCTTGAAGAAACTAGAGATTGAGCTTATGACTCGCTCTATGAAGCCTTGCTTGAGCTCAGGCTTCTTTTCTGGCTCAGGCTGAGCCTGGGACTGGTTTTGCTGCTGTTGCTGCTCTCCAGGGCTCTCTTTTGGCACTGTGACGTTTATCTGGACTGTGGCAGTCTTTTGAGTGGAGAAATCCTTGCTCCTGATGCTGGCCAATGTTTTTATGATTGACTCGTTTTGAGTATAGCTCGACGGAACATTGAGCTTGTAAGTGTAAGCTGTCTTGGTCTCTGCATTCTCAAATAGCAGGGTAGCGCTGGCCTTGCCTCCTACCAAAGTCAACCCAAGGGTGTACTCATCATGGACATCGACTTCAATGGCTTCTGCATTGTTGTTCTGCACCTTCACAGTCACAGTGATATTATCATAGGTGCTTGCCTTGGCCTTATCAATCTCCTGGATGAGAGTTATGGCTTGGTCAACATGCGTCACTGTCAATGGCAGCTTCTTGGTGAAAAGCAGCTTCTCCCCTGTCGAGGTGTCGTAGCTTCCTGAAACATTTATGTCAAAAGTTTTCTTCTCTTCCACATATGGAGCGACGAGAGAATCATTGGAGAAAAGAGTCTGGGTGCTTCCTGTCATGAGGTCTGAAAGCTCTAGCTTGAAATCTGGGAAGAGCTCGCTCTTGATGGTGGCCCTGATGTTCTTGAAGCCTATGTACTTGTTAGGGTTCTTGACAGAGAAAGCCACCCTGAAATTAGATCCTCCTGAGACGCTCGAGTCGCCAAGAGTCAGGATGGTCTCAATGGGCACCAGGCTTCCTGTCAAGCTGGTGTTCTTTTTCTCAGAGAATTCTTTCCCGTCAGAATCTGTTATGAAAAGGCTGACAGGCAGGATGTAAGTGCCTGACTTGGTTGGCTTCAAAAGCAGGCTAAGCTGAACGTACTTGTCAGTCGCGATAGTGCCGTTCCAGACATAATCATTGTTCTTCTTCTGCAGCTCTCCAGGGCTGGTCTGGACTGAAAGGAGAGACAAGACTGCCACCTTGAGCTGGTTCACAGTGATATCCTTTGATACCTTGTTGGTTATCTTGATGCTTAAAGTTGCCTGCTGACCAGCTTCTAGGTTGTCAGGGGAGATGGATGCTGTGAAATCATAGGGCTTGAGCACCTTGATTGTCTGTCCAGACACAGATATGTTGGCTGCCTGGCCACCATAGGTAAATGAGGCTTTGACCTGGCTGGAGAACTCTGTGTACTCAGTGACTATGAATGAGTATGAGAAGGTCTTCTGGCTGTTAGAATCAACGTTGCTTGAATAAGTCACGCTTTTCGAGGTTTTCTGGATGCCTGATGATGAAGAGGTTATCACTGCGCCTGCTGGATAGGTGTCTTGGAAGAAAAAAGAGTCAGTTCCCTCAGTCCCGGTGTTCTTGACCACCACGTCCACATCCACTTCCTCGTTCAGCTCAGGATTAGTCTTGGAATAGGTCCTGGTGATGCTGATAGAGGGTCCTCGGGTGTTGACCACCAGGTGAATGCCTGCATAGACCACTCCGTCCTCATACTTGATGGGGTCGCTGGAAGTGGCATTATACCTGTTCCTGAAGATCTCCTCGATGCAGTACTCTGCGCTCGCAGTCAGCTTGCACTCATCCTCATCGATAATGTACGTCACGTTATTGACGGTAAGGAGCACAGAAGAGTCATAGAAGTCGTAATGGGTCAGCATGTAAACGTCTCCCTTCACAGTGAAGGTGTCGCCAGAATAATGCCAGGCATCATGGATCTTTTCTGCTGATGCAAAAGAAGGCAGCACTAATAATAATGATAATGCTAGAAGAAATAAGAAGCTCCTTCTGATGAAACGCTCATCCATAGATTATTTTCCTAAAAAAACATGTATAAATGTTTTTCGCTTTGAGCTTTGCGAAAGCTCCAACAAAAGCAAGGCTTTTGAGTGCTCAAAACCTTGATTTTTGAGCAAATCAAAGACTTAAGGAGGATGTTTGCTGCGCAAACAACAAAAATCCTCTGAGGATTTTTGTGTGTCAAAAACTTTTGGTTTTTGTCAGTCCTCCGAACTACGACGCTAAGAATAGAGATGAACCTAAATCCTGATATTGATGAAAGATGATGAAAAGAAAAAAAAGAAAAAGAAAAAATAAAAAAATTTTTAGTTTTTGCTGTCTAGCCTTCCTTTTACACTACTGGGTTTACAGTTATTGTGTTCAGGTCAGCTACAACGACTTCAACTTCAGTTCCCTTCAGGCTGTAGTCTTCGTAGTCAGCAAGCACGTAGCAAGCACCTTGGCTGTCCTGGGCGTTGTAACCTGCAACCAATAAGGCGTTCTTGTCAGCAAACAACTTGATAATTGCTTTGCCGGGTGTGAAGCCCTCTGTGCATGTTGCGGGGTTGCCCATTAAGGCAGCAGCAACTGTGTTGACGCAAGGTCCACCGACAACAATCATCTTGCTTCCAAGAGCAGGTGCATCTGTGTCCAGTATTGCCAATCCAACTGCGATTGGGTTGAGTACTGTACTCTCAATTGCACCACTTGATGTTGTGGTTCCTTCCTTGACTTCAATTGTTCCTGCTGTCACGAACACTTGTGCTCCTCTCTGTGCTAGCGGGTACTCTACCATTAACTCTTCAGGCCCACTTGATGGGGTGAAGAGCTTGTAGTAGACACCATAGCTGTCCATGCCTACATCATAGTCGTCGTTCTCTGACCACTCAGTCAAGTCATCCACTGAGAGGGTCACTTCGTCGAATGCAGCGTTCTCGCTGACGGTTACCAACTTCCAGCTGCTATTTTCTATAGGCTGCTCGTCAAAGTTGTCTATCTGGGTTGATATGTTTAAGTTCATATCAACTCCGGCAGTCAACACATTCAAGTTTCCTGTAGTGTAGTTCTGGACTCCCAGGTCGATCTTTCCGCCACCGTAGATGGTGATGTCAACAACGTCTGCACTACTCAAAGCAAGTGATGTGTTAGCTGCTCCGCTTCCATCCAGGTCCATGGCTAACTCGTCGTCGGTGGAATTCAGCCAGAAGTAGTGGCTTTGTCCGCCAACAATAAGCTCACCTTGTCCGTTGTCCTCATCATAGGCGACTTCCATGGTGTCTCCTGCAAGGTCCCTGAAGACAACCTTGTTGTCTGTTGACCTGACAGATTCGTACCTCAGCACATTGACAACTGTGTTGTCGTCCATGTCTGTGTCATCTGACACTAAGAAGTAGCTGTCCTCTGGAATGAAGGTTTGCGCTTCTGTAGCTCCAGTTGTGGTTGGGTCTGCTACTGTTGCTGCCTCTGTGAAGATGAAGTCATCGTCCTCATCTCCCCACTTGAAGTTGGCTCCTTCTGTGCTAAACAAAGGCACAGAGTAAGCGTCTCCATTGATGTTCTTAAAGACCAACTTGTAGGCGTCGTCAGAAACTGCTTTTAACTCAATGTTGCTGACTCCTGTCTTCATCAAGCCTGCGTAGGTGATGTCCCATGTGTTAACCAAGAGTGCGTTGTCAGCTTCTTCATCCACAAGGAATTCTTTTAATCCCTTGCCTGCTGGCACCCATATCTCGGTCGGAGGAATCACTCTGTACTTGATGTAGTTCAGAGTAAGCTCATCAGTTCCATTAGTAGCCTTTATTATTAGGTCTGCGTTGTCAACTGACTCTGTTCCCACTTTGATGGTTGCATCCTCTTCGTAGACTGAGTCGGTGAAATCAGTGTCGGTCATCTTCAGCTTGTTGGCTCCAAGATAGAACTCAACAATTCCTTCCCTCTGATTGGTCAGGATGTCCTGGACTCCGATTGTTACCTCGCCTTCAAGGACGTCTGTGTCGCCTTCTCCGAGCTCATCTGACAATACGCCGTTGACTCTCAGCTTTGCTGTCTGGTCGTCGCTGCTGATAAAGACTGCAGTTACTTCGTAGTCCTTACCACCAATGGTGTAGGTCTTGGTCTCTCCATCTCTCAATGTGTCTGCAACTTCACCGCCTAGCATGGTCAGCATTATCTCTGCTCCGTCAACAGAGCTGTCCACGATGGTGAAAGGTGCACCGAGTATGGTCAGGACCTCCCCTTCCAAGTCTGGCAAATTGTCGTCAGTAGCGTCTACTTCTGAGTCTGCTCCCTCTGTGAATTCGAGGTGGTACTCAAACATGTAGTCTGTGTCTCCATCTGGGAAGTATAGGTAGTCTCCTGTCACGTCGTCGTCGTTCTCAGTGAAGTCCACATAGGCATTGACATCTCCAAACCTTAAGTATTGCTTGACTGGCGTTGAGCCTCCACCGGTGTCTAAAACACCAGACTTAAGGGCGTCGAGGTCTGTTGAGGTAAAGGTTGTCTTTACAGCTCCCAGCTCTTCTCCTATTGCCAGAATGTCTGAGCCTGTCTTGAACTCTGCTGAGTCACCTGTTACTGTCGCTGTTCCTGCAGCACCCGGAAGGTTTATTTCCGTGGTTGTTGTGGCTGCGGCCTGTAAACTAGCTGCGATGTCAATCGCGCCTACGACGTCAGAAGTAGCTGCGTTAGCTCCGACAACTATCTTTCCGTTAAAGACGCCGTTGGTCACGAAAGGCGCAGGATAGTTACTCAGGTCCAATGCCATTGCTCCCATGATAGTGGCGCCTACCATGGTTGTTCCAGCAACCAGAGCTGCTATCTTTTTTACTGTCTTTCGCATATCCAATTTAAACACCTCCGTGTTTAATTTTTTCTAATCTTTCTTAACTATATTGTTATCCTTGTCATCTCCATATGATATATTAGGTTTACGCTATAGTTGTTCCCACAACTATATTTTAAGCCCTAATACATTCATATATGTCGTCAGCTAATCGTTAGCACCTCATAGTCCACTTTTATTTATAAAGTTTTCGCACCACGAAGGGCTATGAGGGTGTGAGTTGAATTTTAGGGCTTGAAAGCTGCAAATTTGCAGTAAATAGCCATTTTTAATTCCAAAGTGACTACAATGCCTCCTTTTTAAAGGGCCAAAATGCCGAACCAGGGAACGCTCTTAATCAGGTCTGAAAAAGATGAAATGCGGGGAGAAGGATTCGAACCCTCGCAGGCACTAAGCCAACAGGTTGCCTACACCCAAAAAGTGACCTAAGCTTGAACTTATCCTAAAAATGGATTAGGATTAACTGTCCCGTTTGGCCACTCCGGCATCCCCGCAATTATGCATAGGTAATGACGGTCCAAAAATCAGTCAAAGATTTTTGATTACCGGCATCCCCGCATTCATGCATGGTTGAAACTATCTGTTTAAAAAACTTATTAAAAAATCAGATTCGGAGCCAGATACTAATTATAATATAAAATAAAGGGAAGTCCTTACTTCTTCCTGCGCCAGTTGTACTTCCTCACCTTGGAAGTCTTGCCATAGCCGCAGCTGGAGCATCTTTTCTTATGGATGTGGTAAGCCCTGCTACCGCACCTTCTGCACCTTATGTGGGTCTTCTTGCCTGACTTCTTGCCCATTGATGGTGTTCCTTTCATTTAGCTTCACCTTTTTGAGAACATGATTGCATGATCCTATTATTGTGTTGAGATTATAGTGATGGTGTCTCCTCTTACAAAGAGAGTGCCGAGCTTCCTCTTCACTTCGCCATCGACTCTCTCTTCTGCATCATTGATCACCACGTTGATGTGGATGTCGAATGCTTCCAGGTTGCCGATGTACTGCTTGTTATTCTTCAGCTCTACTATTACTCTCTTCCCTCTTGCCTTGTTCAAGGCATCTAATGGTCTTGATGTGTCCATAAAATCACCTTTTTATGATTTTGAGCAGTTATGGATGATTTATAAATTTTGTTATAACAGGGCTTAAAAAAGGAAAATTTTATATGTTAAACTTGATTTACGATTATTAATAATCTATATAGTATTATTATAATCATTAGAAGGGGGTTGTGAAATGGAAGAAAAAGAAATCGGGAGGATCAGGAAGACTGATTCCACTAGCGTTGTCATAAGGATTAATGAGTTCCAGGGAGAGGCAGGTGTTGATATAAGAGAGTACGTTGAGACCACCAAGTACACTGGCCTGACCAAGAAGGGCACTCGCATCCCTAAGAGCAAGTGGAACGATTTCAAGGAGCTGATCAACAAAGTTGATTTCTAGGAAAAATATTTTCACAATTCTTTTATTTACCTTATCTTAGCGCAATATTTATAAACACCTATTTTTTTCTGTGAGCTCATGGTTGTTATTCATGGAAAAGCAAAAAGGCGGCCCAGCGGAGGCAGGTTCACTGCTTGCCATCCTAAGAGGCTAGCCCAGAAAGGCAGCTTGCCCACTAACACAAGGGTAGGAGAGCATACTGCTAAGAGCGTGAAGACCAAGGGCGGAGGTTTAAAGACCAGGCTCTTGTTCGCTGACAAGGTCAATCTTTTTGACCCTGCAACTAAGAAGTACAGCATCGAGACCATCAAGACTGTGAGCGAGAACCCTGCCAACAGGCATTATGTCAGGAGAAACATCATCACAAGAGGAAGTGTGATTGACACCTCTAAGGGCAAGGCAAGGGTCACTAACAGGCCAGGCCAGGAGGGCATGGTAACTGCAGTGCTCATCAAGTAAGAAGAATATTATTTCTTTCTCGGACTTTTCCATTTGTGCTCAAAGAACCTATATATGTCAGTAACATAAACTTCTCTGCTTGCTCCATCAATATTCCTATCATAGAAAGCTTTCGGATGGTACATGGATTCTCTTATTGATGGATTGTATTGTTCGTGGAATGATTCGACAAAGGCTTGCTTTACATTTTCTTGCAGGCTGTCAAGCCTTGCTCTCTGCTCTAAATTCCCGTGGGATAATCTTTTCTTGGCATCGCGCGCCATAACCCCGATCATGCGATAAGCTTTCCTGTCCATCTCTCGTGTGAGAGTCACAAAGTCCTCTGGCTGTGGCTCGCGCAGGTGATTATTGTTACTTTTCATCATGCCAGCAGAGTAATATTTGGCAAGTATCTCGTCAGGGTTCATAATCTCGAGCATCTCATCAGGTATGTTGATGTTTCTTGTGCCATAGAATATGTGCTTGAGAGCCTTGTAGCCCAGAACTTCTAAATCCTTTCTCCTTATCCCGAAATTCTGTGGAATGCCTCTTTCTCTCGGGGATTTTCGCATCTCAGAAACAACTAGGTCTGCCAGCCCTTGCTCGTAGAGGTCCTTGAGCTCTGGCTCTACTCCCTCTTCGGCGCAGGCCCACACATAGGCAGCTGCATCTCGATAGTCTATAGCTTTTCGTCTATCATTCATATTAGGAGTAACTTTGATTCATTAATTTATAAATCTTTCGATTTTTTAACCACTAAAAAGTAGTTATAATTACATCAATCCGAGAATCATAGCTATGCCGAGAAGTATCAAGATGATGCCTGCAATCAAGTGCAAGTATCTGATGTTCCTCTCCTTCCAGCCAGAAACATTTTCCACAGTAGTGAAGCCAAAATACACTACTAGAGTTATGATAATCATGGGAAGTATGAATACCAGGTTATAAAGCAAAAGCCAAGGCAAGGTCTTCAGCAATTCAAGCCCTGAAAGCAAGCCACCGGCAATGAAGTAAGGCCCCATGGTGCATGGAATAAGGAACAAGGTTACTAGCAAGCCTATCACAAAAGCGCCCTTGACACTGGTGACACCAGCTATCAATCTCTTAACCTTAGGCCTCAGGAATATGGGCATCTCAGTTGCAAAGCCGCCCGGCCTGTAATGCACAAAGTCCCTGATATTAAATATTCCGAGGATTATGGCGAGCACTGCAAGCACCTTGAAAATGATTGCGCCCACACCCTTAAGAAGCTGGACAACCTGGAAGAACTTGATGATCACCAAACCATAAACCAAGTACATCAAAACAATAGCCAAGGAGAAAGCCAAGCCTGCAAACAAAACCTTCTTGCGGTTCTTAGGGTCAGCAGTCAGGATTGAAATCAGAATCATGGTCAGGACAGCTATCTCGCAAGGATTGACAGCATCAACAGCTGCCAATGAAAGAATCTTGACCAGGGTGAGCTCCTGCTTGGGCTCTACACAAGCTCCTCCGCCAGCAACAGTTTCATTATAGACAAGTATCTCGGGCTTGCCAGGCAAGGAATCACAGTTGAGCTCATTGAATCTCAAGGTAGAGCCATCCATCAACGGGCAGGGGTTCTCTCCTAAAGAAGCAATAGTGGATTCTAGATTGTCAAATATGGGAGTATCTCCGCGAAGATAAACATCCTTGCTGAACATTATGAGCGGAATGCCTGGCGGAACACCATAATTTGACAGATAAACATCCATTATTGGGACATTGCTCTGCTCCTGATAAATCTCGTACTTCAACAACACAAGATTAGGAGTCTTATTAAGGAGGTCCTCGACAAAAGGCTCGACCTTGGCGCAGTGAGGGCAGCCTATGCCTGTGAAATAAACACCGCAAACATATTTTGTGTTTGGGTCAGCGACATGGCCTGCCAATGAGAATGGGATTAAGACCAGCAAGATGCTAATGAACAAAAACAGGTATGGTTTTCTCATTTTTATCAACTGGCTTTTGCTGAAGATTTTTATATTTTACTCATTTATCATCTTTTCAAGGCTCAAGCAATAGTTTCATCCCGAGCATGACTACTATGCCTAACAGGAAAAACCCGAAAGACAACAACAGCTTGTTGAGCTTAGGCTCCTTGTGCAGCTCAGGCACCAGGTCAGAGGCAGCTATATATAGGAAGCCACCTGCTGCAAAGGGAAGGATGAAAGGGATTATCCCTTCTACTCTAGATGAAAGGAAATAGCCTGCCACACCGCCAATGACACAGGTCAGCTGGGCAAGGAAGCTATAAGCCAAGGCCTTGGCCTTGCCAAAGCCTCCATATACCAGCACAGCGAAGTTACCTAGTTCCTGAGGAATCTCGTGCGCAAGGATGAGTAAGGTAGTTATTATCCCGAAATTAATACTGACAAGGAAGCTCGCGCCAATTATCACACCATCAATCAGATTGTGGATTCCATCGCCGAATATTATAAGATACGATACAGGATGAACCTTACACTTGCCCTCCTCATGGCAATGATGCCAATGAAGAAATCTCTCCACCATGAAGAATGCCAGGAAGCCCACCATCATGAAAGAAAACACCTCCATTACAGGCAAGGAATCGAGTGATTCGGCGAGCAGATGAAAGAAAGCTCCGCTCAGGAGAGCGCCTGCTGAGAAAGCCACTAGCACCATCAATAGTTTCTTGAAGAACTTCTCTTTTATCCAGATAGAGAAGAAGCCTATCAAGCCAATAAGGCCATCAACAACAGTAGCAAGGATTATCCAAAGCAAAACATCCATCAAATCACCCTGAGCAGAGAGGCTGGGGAGGGTTTATAAATTTTTCATAAAACTTGTCCCTAACTTAAAATTTAGATTACGTTTCACGAAACTTTAAAAACAGTGCCAATTTCTATTCAGAGAAAATGGACGCTATCAAGATAAAGAATCTCACCAAAAGGTACGATAAGGTATTGGCTGTCGACAAGATAAGCCTGAACATAAAAAAGGGAGAAATCTTTGGGTTGCTTGGACCTAATGGTGCTGGCAAGACCACGACCTTGATGATGCTGTCGACACTGCTAAAGCCTACTTCTGGAGTCGCGACTGTGAATGGGTTTGATGTCTTAGCCCAGCCAGCCAAAGTCAGGGAATCCATCGGCATGGTTTTCCAGGACCCTAGCTCTGATGAGATGCTCACAGGCTATGAGAACCTTAAGCTCCATGCATTGATGTATGATGTACCCATGAATGAGATAAATCAGAGGATAAACAAGGTACTGGCATTGGTTGATTTGAATGATAGAAAAAAAGACATTGTCAAGAAATATTCTGGAGGCATGAGGCGAAGGATGGAGATTGCAAGAGGGCTTCTTCATCAGCCAGAAATATTGTTCCTTGATGAGGGTCTTTTAACAGGATGAAGCTGTGAAAAATTCAAATAACAAAAAATTTATATTGGAGTAAAAATTTGCGATTCAAAGGGGGTTGGGAAGTGAAAGGTTTTTTTTCAAGAAAAGTCGCGCTTATACTGCTAGCCATTGCTTTAGTCATATCAATAGGCCTGAACATATACTTGATTGCCTCTCAATCTCATATCAAGACTGCCTCTGAGCAAAAATTGATTAGCCAAAATAATTATAACCTTCTCTATCCTTATTTTGAAAATCTTGACGAAGTCGAGTTCGAGAATATCCAGAAATATTATAGGACCCAATTCATAGACCTGAAAAAAGAGATAAACGAATCCATCAAGATGCCTCCCGGCACAAAATATGCAGTCTTTATCGAGAGCCTCAACAGCGGAGTTTACATAGGCATCAATGAGAAGGAAAAGTATTCTCCTGGAAGCCTTAGGAAAACTCCTTTGCTTGCAGCAGTATATAAGAAGATAGAGCAAGGAGAGCTGAGCAAAAAGGATGTTATCCAAATTATAGAGAGCGATGTTGATCCATCGAGCGGCCCTCTCGGATTAAAGGGCGCTGGCATTGAAATGACCATTGCCGAACTAATAAACTACACAGCATATTATTCTGACAACACTGCAGCTCTTGCCTTGCTCAGGGTTGTTGGCGTTGAGAGCTATATGGAAGCGATGTTCAATACCGGGCTTTCTTTCAAGACTTTCCTCGAAACTCAGAACAGGGAAGAATACCCTCTTTCTGCAAAGGAATACAGCAATGTCTTCCGTTCACTATACTATGCTTCTTGGCTTTCCAGGGATAGTTCCCAGGAGATCCTTGACCTGCTGGCGCACACCAGTTTCACACAGGGCCTTCCCAAAGGTGTTCCTCCAGGAATCATTGTCTCGCACAAGATTGGTTTCTGGAGTTCTGGAAACCAGCATCATGACTGCGGTATCGTGTATTATCCTGGGAGCCCCTATATTATCTGTGTCATGATTGTTGGTCTTGATGAGATTTCTGCAAACAATGTTACAGCTCAAATCAGCAAGATAGCTTACAATTATATTGACGATCTTATCAGGGAAAAGTGATTCCTGCCTCAACATAGATAATGGGTCTGGGAAGTTTCTCTCAGTTCTCTGAAAATTAAAAAAAAGGAGAAAGATTTATAATAAAGAAGAAAAGTAATATTATAAAGAGGTGAAAGCTTGGAGATTACTGTGCTCATCCTGATATTGCTTGCAGTGGTGATTGTCTTTTTTGCCACCAGGTTCATAGGCAAAACCCTTAAGCTGGTAACGCAGATCATGCTCATAGTCATAGTCGTCCTGGTATTCCTCACCATCCTGGTCTACAGGGACGTGAATGACCTGAAGACTGGCTTTGTGGACAATAATAACACCTTCTTCCTGTATGAGAACAACAAGCTCTACAGCGCCATCACCCTCAAGCCGTTGAAGAACATCACGCTCGGCTTGGACAGCTTCACCTATTTTACCAAGGATGAACTCGATGCCTTTGAAGAAGATCTTATCAAGAAGGACTATGATGCCTTGCTCTCCAGCAGTTATCGAGTATTTATTATCAAGCCCATAGTGCTCAACCAGCCTTATAATATCAGCCTCCTTATCGACCTGAACGAGGGAGACCTGCTCAACATACTCTTGAGTGATGATCCTTTCAGGGTGTTGGCAGAGAAAACCCAGGAAAAGATTAATGTAAGCGCAGATTCATTGGAAACAGGCTTTGAGGCTATATATGAAAGCGAGGAGCAGCTCAAAGGCTATCTCTTCGCAGCCCTGCTCGCTAACTATTTCCAGAACCAGAAGCCCGGAGATTTCATCAGCAACATCAAGAAGGACAGAATCATCATCTACCCTGAGAGCATAAGCTTCAAAGTGATAAAATACCTTCCATTGCCTGTGAAACAGAACAGCACAGAGGAATAAGTGATAAATTGCTCCTGCAAGCAATCATTGAAGCTCCCATAAGAAAAGTTTTTATACTAAAAAGCATGAATAATATAAAATAAGACTCATAATCATTAAAAAGGAGTTTGGTTATAAAAAGAGAGGTGAATGATGAGCCTTCTAGGCAGATTCTTTGGAAAGAAGAAAGATGACCTGGGATTAGGCGACATGGGCCCAGGAATGGGACCTGACCTCGGGAGCAACATGGGGCCTGGCATGGGCCCGGATATGGGCGGAGGGATGCCTAACTTTGGTGACCCGATGGGCAGCCCAGACCAAGGCTTTGGAATGCCAGGGCAGATGCCCGGGATGCCTCCACCAGACCAATCCCAAGGCGGTTTCTCACCTGAATCAGTAGGTTTTGAAAGAGTGCCCTCTGGCGCCCCATCATCCTATTCTTCCCATCCACAGACCTTGGACAGCATCAACATGGGCAAGGACTTGGAGATCATCAGCGCCAAGCTCGACGCCATCAAGGCAGAGCTTGACTCCATGAGCCAGCGATTGAAGAGGCTTGAAAGGATTGCCGAGGGCGAGACTCCTCAATACAAGGACAAGTGGAACTATTAGAAAGATTTTTATTATGTGAAATGACTTCTCATTATCTAACATGAAAACTTTTGTTAAAAACACTCTCCTGCTCACAGGTCTCGTTGTCCTTGACCAACTGCTGAAGCTTTTTTTCGAGCAGACACAAGCCTTCATTAACTTGGGCTTTACGAGCCTTCACTACGTCACCAATACTGGCGCCAGCTTTGGCATGCTCCAAGGCAACAACCCCATGTTGGCATGGATAAGCTTGATTGTTCTTGGAATTATCATGATGAACGCTGACAAGATAGACAAAAAACAGGCCCTTCCGACACTCATGATTGTAGCCGGCCTCTTGGGAAACCTTATTGACAGGGTGTTCAGGGGTTTTGTCATTGATTTCTTTGACTTGAAGTTCTGGCCTGTCTTCAACCTAGCTGATTCACTGATAGTCATAGGAGTGGTCTGGCTTATTATTCTGGCAGTGAAGAAAGATTCGCAAGAAAACAAGAAAAGCAACAAGCCTCGCCGGCGCTTGAGGCGCACCAAAAAAATTTAAATTAAATGGAAATAAAAGTTCATATTCTGTGCAGCTAGAAATCCTAGAACTCGTCCATTTCTTCCAGCTTGTCAAGGTGGCCGCGTTTCCTGAGCCAGTCCACCTGCAATGGCCTGTACTTGTAGACGATGTCTCCTTTCGCGTCGCCGCCAAACTCCCAGGGCTCAACGAGCAAGAGGTCTCCTTCTCTTACCCAGAGCTTTCTCTTGAGCCTTCCTGGAATCCTGCATATCCTAGTCTTGCCGTCCAAGCATCTGACTTGGCATCTGCTGCCTCCAAGCCGCCTGTCCAGTATCCCGAAGATCTCATTGTTCCTAGGCAGCCTGACACTGGTGATTATCTCTTCACCTTCTGCGCGAGGCTTATGATTCTTGTCAGCCATTGTGCTACTAAGAACGAACTCAGTATTTATATATTTATGCTTCCGCCTTCAGACAGAGTCTAGGTAAATGATGTTGATGATATACGGGCACATTCCAGGCCCTAAATCATTGGCACGTCCCTTTCTGACTTTATCCCGTAGATGAAAAGATAGTTCCAGAAAAGACCTATTTTCTTCTCAATTTTCACAGAAAACCCGGCTTCCCTGAAAATCCTCTTCAGCTGATTTAGGTCAGAGAGCCATTCAGCGTCCGGGAGTATCTTGAAGAAATTCACATATTCTACAAAGCATATCCTGCCTGACTCTGGCAGCAGGCGGTTCATCTCCCTTAGGATTTTCCTCATGTCCTGCATGTAGCTCATCATGCCGACGCTGAATATGAAGTCAACATTCTCAACAGACGGATGCACCCTGTTGACCTGGTGCTCGTCATGTATGACTATCACGTGATTTATGCCTCTTTTTTCCAGCCTTCGCCTGAGCAGCGACACATTCCTGTGGCTCAGGTCAGTCGCATACACTCTCCCGTGCGGGCCTACAGCCTCTGCCAGGTGCAGGGTAAGAGTCCCTACTCCTGAGCCGAACTCCAGCACATCCTTGTGCTCCAGGTCCCTGAACAATCCTATTATCTGTTTCCTGATGCTCTTGGGCAGCAACAGGTTCTCTGTCCAGAGGGTGAGCCTTGCAAAGTAATTTGAAAAAGTGACGATGGCATCTGGGTTGTAAAAAAAGGTCAGGATGAGATAGATGGGTATTCCAAAGAAGACGAGTGAAAGAATGATTCTGAAAAGGTTGAAGGCCTGATTCACCTGCAAAAGCCATAGCCCGATGACTTCCATGTACAAGAGAGCTATCAATATTGGTACTGTCCTTCCAAATGGGACTTTGAAAGTCCTTTTTACATCCTTCAATTTGAATCTCAGGATAGGAACAGCTATAAGCACTGCAGCATACATTATCAGGGCCAGAGGCGTAAGCATGCTCAAAAGCGCGCCATAATTGCCAAAGCCAATCACAACGATGATTATTGAGACTATAGTCTGGAAGATGATAGCTTTGTAAGGCGTCTTCCTCTTGTCGTGGATAGCAGCCAGCTGGCTGATGAATAGCTTGTCACGGGCCATGGCCAAAAGCAATCTTGGAGTGGATATGACTCCTCCTGCTACAGAGCCTATAAGGACGAGCAATATGCCGAAGCTTACTATCTGGGCTTGCTGTGAAGTGAAGAGCCTGGCAGCGATGTCAAGTACAGGAACCTGTGAATTGACCAGCTCAGCCCAAGGGATGACTCCTAGAGATACAAATGCGAACAACAATCCGAGAATCCCTGAAATCAAAGTGGTTATCATCAGCGCTTTTGGTATCACTTTTTCAGCATTCTTGGTCTCTTCTGAAAGGAAAGATGCGGACTCCCAGCCCATCAGGGACTCTATCATGAAGAACATGGAAACAAAAACCCAGGTGAAAGGTTTGGTCAAGAAAGGCGTGAAATTAGACCAGGAAATGCGCATGAAACCAGGAATGATAAGCGAGAGCAGAAGGACCACAGTCTCAATTGCAAAGAACATGAGCAAGGCACCGCTTATGCCCACCCCCAGATAGGCGACAAAATTAATCATGATAATCATTAAAATTGCAGCCATAAGCTTGGTGGTGCCTGTAAGGCCAGGGATAGGGAGGAATTCCAGGGCTGCGATTATAAGGACAGATATGGTTATGGTGGCAACAAGCCAAGCTATCCATCCTATTATGAACGCGAAGAACCTGCCATAGGCTTTTTTGGCGAACTCATACACTCCTCCTGAGCTGGGGAATAATGCGATTAGCTCTCCAAAGCAGGCTGCCACGTACAGCCCTATGAAAAGAAGGATGGCCCATGCTATTACCACTCCATTGCCAGAATACTTGGCTCCTATGGAAGTCGCCAAGAACATGCCTGTGCCGACCAAGGAAGTAAGGGTAAGGGCAATAATGGTGCCGATTCCCAACGTTTTCTTCAGTTCAGCCATAATTAGATTGCTCTATGAGTTTTAGTATTTAAAGAATTCGGAATGATTCTGAAGTGGTTAAGCACAACTGCCTGAGCGAAACATTTAAATATAATAATAATTAATTATATAACTAATTAGAGTTATCATAGGGTTATTAAGGCATGCTGACTGATAAAGAGATACAAGTTCTAGAGATAAGAGCTAAGAAGCTCACCCAGATAGAAGTAAGCAAAAAGCTAGGCATTAGCCAAGCAGCAGTTTCTCATTTCGAAAAAAATGCCCTTAGGAAGATAAAGGAAGCGGAGCAAGTCGTGGAAATCGCAAAAAAACTAGGCAGGATTAAAAAATGAGCCCTGAGCAAGAGATACAACAACTGGAAGAGACCAAGACGGAGATACTCAGGTTCATGAATGAATTAGATGAGAAGCTAGCCAACCAAGAGATAGACCAGATAACCTATCGTGCGACATTGCACGACAAGTTCCTAGGCAAGACCAAAGAAGATCTGCTTGACTATATTGACAGACATATCCGCATCGCGGGAAACAGCGTTTCTGAGACGGGCGTACAAAAAACCAGTAGGAAGCCCGGCACCAACACGATCATAATCACAGCCATGCTGCTGATTCTAGTAACGACCATAACCATAATCTACCTCAGTCCTAACACCCTGATAGGATTTACAGTCGGAACAAGAGAAATAACCCGGACCACAGCATTGGACAAGGCATTTGACCATTACACAGAGACCCAGCTCGAATTTAATAGAGTAACAAGCCTGAAGATAAGCGGAAGCCTCGAAGGAACAAGGGCTGTGGTGAAGCTCAGAGTGAATGGAACAGACTATCTCGTGGCTGAGATTGTCAAGCCCGAACAAGACCAGATAACAGGACTCGCAATAGGGCAAGAGGCAAGCCCCTACACTCTCACCACTAACAAATCAGTTTATGCACTTGGAGAGACAGTAACCATCACACTAACACCTGAAACATCAAACCAGTCACTATACATAATATATGACGAAGAGATGCAAAAACTGGAAAACAACATCTATACTCCACAGAATCCTGGAGAATACCAAGTCGTGGCCTTGGTTGTCATTGAGAACAACATCATAAGGCTTGAGACCAACTTCACAGTCACAGATGAGGTCTTGCCAATCGAAACCATCAATCAGACAGAAAATGAAAGCAACCAAATCATAACCCCGATAGAGCCAGAAATCACAGCGTTTACTTTCACAGGTCTCTGCGTAAAAACATGTAGCCTGCCTGAAACAACCAACCCCCTACTCATTGTTGAGTTAGATGGGAACTCAACATTGAATATAACCACTATCACAATCACCCAAAAGAAGGACAATGAGGCGCCAGTACAAACCAGCAACCTGCCTGACATCACCCTGCTGACGGGACAAACAACGCAAATTAACCTTAACAACTATTTCACAGACCCTGACGGCGATACAGTCCAATACGACATAAACGAGATACCTGAGATTAGCTCAGCCATCACGCAGAACATACTAGCACTAAGCGGAACAACTCCAGGAATATACACAGCCTACATCTACGCCACAGACGGAGATAAGCTTACGACCAGCAACACATTCCAGATAATCATCACAGAGATTAGTGAGCCGACTAATGGCACTAACCAGACCAATGAAACTCAGCAGCCAATAAGTTCACCGAGCACTCTGACTGACTGCAGCGACCCCAACCCTAACAACAGACCTGCGAGTTGCATTGAAGGCAATGAAGAAGATTACTTCAAGAAACAATCAATACGCTTGCAGAATCTTGACAGGACTCCCATAGCCAGGATTACTAGTTACGGCAACCTGGTTATCAGAGGAAGCCTCATAGAGAACTCTCAAGGCACACCAGGACCAAGGGATTTCAGAGTAGGCTACACCCTGCCTGAATCAGAGATTGAAGTCATAACTGCCTGGATTGATTCTAAGACAGGAAGCTTGCACCTGAAAGGCTGGCTCTATGAGGAGCATCTTGAGCTCCAGCCAGAGGGAAGTGTCTATCTCATCCAGAACAGGAAAGGCACTAACCTTGGCTACTTTGACAGGAACACAGGAGACCTTTACCTCAGAGGCAACCTGATCACAGGCAGGAGCAGCGAGGACATAACAACAGAGTAGATTGACGTATGAAAAAAATGATAATGAAAAAAGTTGCGAGGAACGAGAAATTAATTTGTCTATTGATGACTCTGATGATTATAATATTATGCATTCCTTCATCATTAGCAGCAAATGATCCTGGCCACGACATATTATATATTGAGCAGACAGGAGATTCTGAGCTTGAAGGAAAGCTGAACATCACTGATAATACCTGGCTGCAAGGCAAGTCCATAGTCCAAAACTACCTTGACATCTATGCCAACGGCTCATACCCAATACCTACTTCAAGCCAGGTAGCTTCTATAGAGGATGCCATGTACATCGACAGCCCTGGCAACATATATATCAACAGCCTTGGCGGAGGAGGAAGCGCCACAGTATTTTTCGGAGACTTAGGAGACACTGTTAATGTCAACATAAGCGGAGCATTATTCTTCAAAGGAAACAATTACAATAGACTAGGCACAACTGCTGGAGCAGGAGCTGCCACCTCCAACCTTTATTGGGGAGACGAACTGGTCTGCGATGCATCTGAGACCAACTGCGGTTGGGGGACAAGCACAGCAGCAGGAGATGGAAATAATTACACAACAAATGTTAGCTGTGATGGAAACGGGACAACCAACCACATATGCATCGTAAGCAGGAACGGAATGGCTGACCTAAGCTTCAGCTTCACAGGATACAACGCCACAGGAGGGGACGCAAGCACAAGAGTTCTTAATGCCACATTTGATGCAGTGGAACTAGCTCAGAACATAAGCATAGATGCAAGAATAAGCGGAAGAAGCCTGAACGCTACGGTAAGCGCAGTGGATAGCAGCGCTCAAGCTAAGATGATGAATGGAACAGCTTACCTGATAGCACAGATAGACTTAAGGACTCTGGGAATGAACACAACCGTAACAAACGAACACACGTACTCACAGAACAAGATAACAAACGGAACACTGCCAAGAGCAAACATAAGCGCCGACAGCCCAACAACCGGAACCATACCACAGTTCTATAATGGAACAATAATCAACAACTCAATAATAAGCCAAACAGGAAACACACTGACAATTAATGGCAACATAAGCATGCCAACAAGCTTCTACATAGGAAACAGCGCAACAGCAACAGGAGCATCAGCAATAGCTATAGGAGACCAAGCAAACGCAACAGCCGACTACGCAACAGCCATAGGCTACCAAGTTGTGAATACCGTCGCTAACACCACAAAATTCGGCGGAGCAGTTTATGCTAATGGCAACGTTGACCTGGCTGCCAACAATGTCAGCGCAGTCAACTGCATCGTCTTTTCCACCGGAGGCAAGATCTGCTCAGGGACCTAAGCACTTAATTAATCATCATATTCAAATTTTTTCAACAAAATTATTTCAGAAATTGGTTGAGAGTTAGAGAGCAATGAGAAGAGGAAAACTAGATCTAGTTAAAAAATGAAAACCTTTTTTGTGGAAGCAAAATACAAGGAGAAGATTGAACTACCTGAAGGAGTCATAGGAATCTTGCCGAAAAAAATCGCTCTGTTCACCACAGTGCAATTCCTTGACAGCATTGCAGGAATAAAAAAGCAGGTGGAGAAAAAAGGAAAAAAAATTCTGCTGCTCAAGGCAGAGCACACCAAGTATCCTGGCCAGCTGCTTGGCTGCAACATAAAGACATTTGATGAATCTAAAGATAGCTTTGATGCATTCTTATATATTGGCGACGGATTGTTCCATCCGCAAGCGCTCATGCTGAAGAACAAAAAGCCTGTATTTATCTATAATCCGTTCTCAAAGAAACACAATAAGCTAGAAGAGAAAGATGTCATTGATATGAAAAGGAAGAATGAAGGAGCAAAGCTCAAGTTCATGAATAGCAAAGAGATTGGTGTGTTGATAAGCACCAAGCCAGGGCAGCAGCAAATAAAGAAAGCATATGCTCTTGAAGGTAAATACCCTGAAAAGAAATTCTATTTCCTGCTCTTCGACACCATAGACTTTAGCGAGCTAGAGAACTTCCCATTCATAGAGTGCTTTGTGAACACAGCCTGCCCTAGGATAGCTTATGATGAAGCTGAGAAGATAAGGAAAGCAGTGGTTAATGTTGATGAATTGTAAGGATTATTCAAGTGAAAGCACTTGAAAACCATACTTTTTCACATTTTTCTCAGGCCAAAATCTCAGGTCTTTTGTTTTTATTACAAAGGTCACTTTCTTTTTAATCTCCCTGCCAGTGTATCTCTTGGTCTTGGGATCCCATTCCTGGAGTACCAGAATATCACCTTTATTACATTCAAAATCTGCTAACCTTATCTCAAATTTTTTTGTTCCATTAAGAACTTGCTCAAAAAATTCAGGCCAAATCTTTTTTGTAATCTCCATAACAAAGAGAAAAATAGAAGGGCTATATAAATTTTATCTTGAAGCATCAGCCTGTCTTTCCACTTCGAACTTCTTAGAAATTGCTAGGGACTCTGCTGACATGTTGTAAGCGTTAATTATCTCCTTGGCAAGGCTTTCTTCTGCGCTAATCCTTGCATTGAAGGCTTTGTGATAGCCGCCTTGGACAAAAAACTTGATTGCAGTATCTACCCGCCTCTGCGGGCTCATCTCAACTGCTTTGGGATAACGAGCTCCTCCATACTCAA
>JBGOZE010000018.1:0-19684 GCA_041479965.1 Candidatus Nanoarchaeia archaeon
AAGCTCTTTTTCTAATTCTTCCTGCATCAGGCCAACAGGATCTATTATCTTATCACCTATTTTTATTATTCTCTTTTCGTATGCTGCCTGGTCTTCGGGAAAATATTCTCTGTTAAAGCAGTCATCGCACATGCCATCATGGCAGTAATGATTATGCCCGTCAATCAGAGTATTGCACTTCTTGCAGTGCCAAGTTTCATCGCTCATTTTTTATTCTCATTAGCTAGAAAAGGTTGGTTGCTTATAAATTTCACGCATGCATTTTCCACATAAAAAAGCGATTAATAACTACCAGATAGTGGTTAAAAAACCGAAAAGTTTATAAATGAGCTTTCACATAGAGCTGTATTAATGGGGGATGAATAATCGTTTTCATCTTCTTTAATTATAAACTAGCAAGAGGTCGATATTTATGGCATACGAACTGAAGAAAGAAGCAAGCGTTCCTAGGAAAGGCTCTGTTTTCTATGTTGAAGCTCCGTTTGACGAGGAGATGAAGCTTTTTGAAGAAAATGGGTTAACATTGATTTCTGCAAAGGATTTGACTTATGCACGAATGAGGCTGGGAAAGGATCATTCTGTGTCGCAGAATGGCAGCTGGATTCGCGAAGGAGATTTGTACGTTCCTGCAAGGCTTGCTGGCAAGGCTTCAATTGTTCTTGCAAGGGATTCTTTTATGCTTGAAAACCCTGGCGCTGCTGTGAAAGCTCATAGAAGCGGAAATGAAGCAAAGATTGATGATGATAAAGCCGTGAGTGTTCTTGAAGAGGCAAAGAAAGGCAGCAAGGATTATCATGTCTTGGAGAGCACTGAATCTATTCCTGCTAGTAAATTTGGAGAAAATGCTACTGCTGTCTTTTTGTTTGGAAAGCTTGCTAAGGATTATGGTCTTTTCTTGAAAGATGCAGGAACAAAGGCAATGCCTTTATATTTTGATGGTAATGATCACATAAACTCGCAAGGTCCTTATGTTAATCAGTTGTGGCTTGGCAGGCTCAACGGCAACTCCCTTATCCTTGGCAACGGCAGGAGCCTCGTCAGCAACGGGGCTCGTGGGGTGCAGTTGGCCGCCGAAGGCGGTCGCGCCGAGAAAACCGTTGTAGGTACCTATACGCCATCCAATAAAGAGGTTGAAAGAAATCTTAAGATTGCGCAAGAAGTTATGAAAGGAACAAGACCTACAAAGGATTTGGAAAAAATAGTCGCCTTGCTTGAGAAATTTAGAAAGAATTAAATACTTTCTTTTTCTTTATTCTTTTTTGTCTCGACCTGCTACAAGAAAACATATTATCAGATGTGCCCCTGTAGTACAAGAGACCACACGCCTTTTTGCTAGCGCTTGCATTGCAAGCCATGAAATACAGCCTCAACAACAAGCACCTTGCTTACTTTGAAGGGGCAGTGATATGATAGGTAAAAGGGCTACTCTGAGTTGTGGCTTGGCAGGCTCAACAACAACTCCAATATCAATGGCAACAACAGGAACCTCAACTACAACAACAGGGCTCGTGGAATGGCCTTTGGTCGAGACATAATTATAATGAAAAAACCTTCTCTTTATGAAAGGCTTTGCTCTTACGAAAATCTAGAGCTTGCCTGGCGCAAGGCAAGGAAGCACAAAACCCAAAAGCATTATGTTATTGAATTTGAAAAGAACCTCAAAAAAAACCTGTTAATATTAAAAACAGAATTATTGCTTCACTCCTACCGCCCAAAGCCTTTAGAAACATTCACTATTAGAGACCCAAAAACCAGAAAGATAAGCAAATCAGACTTTCGTGATAGAGTCGTGCACCATGCGCTCTGCAACATTATCGAGCCAATCTTTGATAAGGGCTTCATTCATGACTCTTATGCCAACAGGCTGGGCAAAGGGACGCATAAGGCAATTGAAAGATTTGACTATTTCGAGAGAAAAGCAACAAGAAATAATTCCAGAGCCTGTTTTGTGCTAAAAGCAGATGTTCTCCATTACTTCGACACAGTAAGCCATGAATTACTGCTATCAATAATAAAAAGAAAGGTTTGGGATAATAAAGTCTTATTCCTAATAAGAACGATTTTGAAGAATCACAAGACAAAACACAAAGGTAAAGGAATGCCTCTTGGCAACCTGACAAGCCAGTTCTTTGCAAATGTTTATCTGAACGAACTAGACAGATACGTAAAATACGATCTTAGGATTAAATATTATATCAGGTATGTTGATGACTTCGTAATATTTCACCAATCAAAAGCACAATTAGAAGCATACAAAGAAAAGATTAATTTGTTTTTAAAAAAAACTCTAGATTTAGAATTGCACCCTGAGAAATCCAGAATATTCAGCATCAGGAAAGGAACAACTTTTCTGGGATTAAGAATCTTTGCGCATCATAAACTATTAAAAAAGAGCAATATAAGAAAGCTCAAGGGCAAACTCTCTTATCTATCTGAACAATACACAAATAAAGAAATAGACTATGATGTTATTTACGATTTCCTAGAAGGCTGGCTTGCCTATGCCAAGGGTGCGGACACGTATCGGTTAAGAAAGGAGATAATAATGGGAATAGATAAAAATTTTGGAGGGAAAACCTCAACCAAAGAGATGAATAGGCATCAAAAGCTCATCGCGCTGCAAGTTCCCGCCTCACCCTCTGAACCTTAATATCACTCACGCCTACTTGCTCTGCTATCTTCCAAGCAGGCCAGTCAGGATGTTCCTTATCAAGTTCGATTATTTTTTCTATCTGGTTTTGAGGAATCTTGTTCCAAGGCTTCTGAAGATTACTTCGCCACTCTTTCAAACCATCAAAGCTGCTATATAGGTTTATCATTCGCAAAAATTTGTTGTACTTCTTAAGGCTTAAGGTCATGAGCTTTTGCTTTAGTAATTTCAAGTGGTTTTCTTTGCGGGAAATAACAACACCATGAAAATTCGGATAAACTGAAGATGAAATTCCTAATCTTAAAAGGCATGCTTGGTAAATTTTTCGTTCTGACAACTCCTTTGCGCTAACAAAAATACGGAAATGACCTAAAGCTGGATTGACTTCAACATTTGACTCTCCTGCAATAATGCCTCTCATAAATGCCCGAATCTCATCTTCTTCATAATCGAGAATCTTTTCAAATGTAGCTTTAACCAATTTCTTCACGATCTGACTGAACAGATTTGATTTTTTCTCAAAGATTAATGTTCCATAATCATAGAATTTCAATTTCTTGTTCCGTGTATTCTTTATGTATGTTACTTTCTTAGGATAAGAATTTTCCACGGGTAATTCGCTTTGCTTAAGCCAATAATCAATCACTTTATCCTCTATTTCTTTCTTATATTCAACATCAGTTGGCTCGTTAAGATTGATTTTAATGCTCCATTTCCATTTTTCTTTTGGAAAGTTCAACTCATTCTCAAACCATTTGATGGCTTTATTAATTAACTTAGGCTCATGATTGCAGAATACAACTTTACCATCGTGTTGCTTTCCCATTTCTGCTTGCAATAAACCAAGAACTTCAAAAGTCTCTTTACCTCTTCGAATATGTTTGGGAAGCAACAGAGTGTAACGCTTCTTCCCAACAATTCCTGTTTGATTATGTAAATCAACATCATAATATGTAGTCAAATAATTTTCATCCTCAATAATATTCACATTGTATTGCCTATCTGGATATTTGACGCAGACACTTTTTTCTGGAATAAATTCTTTAAGACAAATCTTTTGCTTTTTTCTTTGCGAGTTCATTCATAATCACCGAGTTTAATTTCTAGGCGAGGCTGTGTAAATGATTTCAGTTTTTAGGAAAAACGAAATCATAATTTGAAAGCCGAGCCTTGTTTGAGGTGATGGGAATGGGCGAGCTATCTTATCAAAAGATTTGAAGAATTATCTGTTTATAAGCTTCACGCCAAGATGTCCAGTGCGTCAAAAAATCATCGTGAAAACTTTCCGAAATGTCTAGTGCTAATTACGAAGAAATGATTAAAAGAAATCCATAAAAATTTTGTTACTACTTTATCGATATGACTTTTGACGTTTCGCCCTCGCTTGTCCGTGGCGATTTGGTTTTGCCGATTCCTTGCGTCGCACATCAGCGACCAAAAGCTGCCTGTCATAGTCTAGGAATATCTTCTTGAGCCTTGGGCTGTACTCTGCGAGCGCCTTGCCAATGGCCAGCCTTACTGCTGCTGTCTGGCTGCTTATGCCTCCGCCGATCACTTTAGCCTTGATATCCACTTGGTTGGCTATCTCTCCTGCGAGTATCAGTGGCTCTTTTATCTTCAATTGAAAGATGTGCGGCTGGTAGTTTTCAAGGTCAATGCCATTGATCCTTACCATTCCTGTTCCTGGCTTTAAGACTGCTCTTGCAATCGCTCTTTTCCTTTTTCCGTTCTTGCAGATGACTTTTTGCTCCATGTTAATCAAACCTTGATAATCATTCTCATATAATCATAACTCTTATAGGTCATACCATTTTCCGCCCATGAACCTGCATATCTCTCCTATGCTGACCTTTTTCAGAGTGGTGAGCCTGCTCACATCAGCCTTGTATATCTTCTCTGTGGGCTTGCCTTTGAACTCCTCAGGCACTCCAATGTAGCACATGACTCTCTTGTAAGCTTCTCTTCCCCTGGTCTTATCCAAAGGAAGCATTCCCTTCACAATCCTTCTGACAAACCTGTCAGGCAGTCTGGAAACAAAAGGGCCTTTTCTTGGGCCTCCTGTCTCTCTTGCCCTGTACAAGTACTTGTAACAAACAGACTCTTTCCTGCCAGATATGATTGCTTTCTCGCAGTTAATGATGTCAACTTTCTCTCCCAGCAGGGCTTTCCTGGCTGCGAAAGTAGCCATCCTTCCAATGATTATGTTGTTAGCATCGATTATCATTTTTGTTCACTTCTTCAACCCATTATCCTGACTTTGCTGCCTTTAGGATTCTTCTCCACAAGCTCTTTTATGCTCATGGTTTTTCCCTTGGCATTGATCTTCTCAACAGCCTGCTCAGAGAAAGTGTAGGCAGCCACAGTTATTTTCTTGTTGAGCTCGCCAGATCCCAGCACTTTGCCAGGCACTACCACGACTTCATTGTCTTTGGCGTACTTGTCGAGCTTGTAAACATTCACCACTCTTCGCTTTCGCGTAGGTGCCTCTAGGTCAGTCGCAACTCTCTTCCAGATAGCAACATTATTCTCTATTGCTGTCTTCTTGAGCAGCTGCAATAATTCCATCAATTGCTCGTTCTTATGAATTTTTTTCATTTTTTGTGACCTATGGACAAAAATTTTGCGGGCATACAAAAAATCATTTTTGACTATGATTTTTTGGGCCCACACTTACTTTGTAAGTGCGGATAACAAAAACCCTTGGTTTTTGAACCCGCACTCTTACTAAGTGCGGGGGACGTGGATCGAACACGCGTAGGCACTAAGCCACTACCCCCTCAAGGTAGCCCGTTTGACCGCTCCGGCACCCCCGCGCGTTAAGTTGAGGATAATGCCTTAAGGGACTTATTTGGTCGCTTTTCCTAGCAGCTCAACGAATTCATCAAGCTGCTTGTCATAAGCATCAATAGCTTCTTCCACTATCTCGTCAGGCTCCAATTGCCCCCATGATTCTACTGTCATGATGTAGGACTTCTTGGGCTCGACTTTTATCTTCTTCTGGCTCACCTCAACGCAGGCGTTGCAGAGTGTGCAATCATTTATCTTGTCTTCAACAACCACTAGCTTGTCGCCTTTTATTGCGAATATTGCTTGAGGGCATTGCTCGACAACTTCTTCCTTGTTGTCAGGTTGTTTCTCGATTATGATGTCTGCTGCTTCTTTGTAATAAGCTAAGCAAGGGCTCCATTTTGCATGTACCTTGCCAAGCCCTAGCATTGCTGTTGCTTCAAGCTCTATCTCTTGCCCTTCCAAAAGCTTGACAATCGGCATCTTGGCATAGACTGGCTTGACCTTTGGGTCTTTGGTCTTTATGTCCCCTGAATAGACCATTCCAGGCCCTTTTGCTTTCAAGGTCATCTTGAGCTGGCACCTTCCGCATCCTTCTCCTTTGCACTTGCATTCTGAAGCAAGGTTGTATGATTTAAGGTCTGTCTTGAATGGGATGAGTCCTAGCCTGTGGGTTATGATCTCGTCGTATAATCCTGAATCGTTCTTGCGAAGCTCAACATCCTCGATGGCCATGACTGGAACTTCGTTCATGAAAAGCCTCCTCAAGGTGTTGGCATAGCTAATATCTGTATCGCTAATTTCAAAAACAATCTTGTCTTTTTCCTTCTTGCCAATGAAATTGACTTTCATATTAGCCATCTTCACACTCTCCTTCCTCTTTTTCCTCCTTTCTTCCTGCACCCTCCGTGCGGGATTGGAGTGACTTCCTCGATGAATCCTATCCTCAAGCCGATCCTTGACAGCGCTCTTATGGCTGCCTGGGCTCCTGGTCCTGGAGTCATTGGGCCGTTGTGGCCTCCCGGGGCTCTTATCTTGATGTGCACTCCTGTGACTCCTTTTTCCATGGCTATCTCTGCTGCCTTCTTAGCTGCCATCATGGCTGCTGTCGGGCTGCTCTCCAGCCTGTGGCTCTTAACCATCTGGCCTCCTGAGCTGAATGACAGGGTCTCAGTGTTGGTGATGTCAGTGATATGGATTATGGTATTATTATATGATGAGTAGATGTGCGCTACTCCCCAACGGATATTATCTCTTATCATGTTCTTACCTTATTCTTTTTTCTATTTCTTGTGAGGCTCTTTCTTTTTGTCAGAAAAACTTGGTTTTTCTGGCCCAGCAAGCTTATGCTTGCTTGTGTCGTGCTTTGCAGCAGCTTCATTTGCCTTCTTCTCGTTCTCCTCAACGATCAGCTTGTCTGCTGCTGCCTTCCTTTCTATCGCTCCTCTCTCCTCCAATGCCTTGATCTCATCTTCTGAGAATGTGGGCGGAGCCTCTTCTTTCTTCTCGAGCCTTTTCTTGTCTGCCTTGTCCTTGGCAGTCTCTTTAATCATCCTTTCAGGATGGTCTTCCTTGCTAAGAGTAGAGGTGGGGACGAACTCGATCAATGATTCCTCCTTGACCCCGACAACATAGCTCGGGAAAGTGATTTTTTTCTTGTCGACAATGATGTGGCGGTGGGTGATGAACTGCCTGGCCTGCTTCATGCTCCTTGCGAGCCCTTTTCTTACCAGCATGGTCTGAAGCCTTCTCTCGAAGATGTCTTTGGTAGTGAGTCCGAGAACAACATCCAATGGGTCTCCTAGTTTCATCAAGCCCAGTGATATTAATCTTTCAACGAGCTGTTTCTCTTCGAGCCTTGACTGTGCATCCATTCGGCTGGCCAAGGATTTGATCTGGTTCTTGAACTTCCTCAGCAAGGTCTCCATGCGCCATATCTCTTTCTTGTTGTGCAGGCCGTACTCCTCGCTGATGACCTTCTCAGCTGCAATCCTGTCGCCCTGCCACGGATGGCTAGGCTTGTCATATTTTCTCCTTGTTTTTCGAGGATCACCCATATATCATTACACCTTTCCTGACTTTATTTTCTTCTTGACTACTCCGAGAGTGACCTTGCCCTTGTTCTTCCTGAAATTAGACTTGGTCCTCTGCCCTCTGACAGGCTGGCCCCATTGGTGCCTCAAGCCTTTGTATGATTTGGTCTTCTTCATCCTCTTGATATCCATCTCATGAGCGAAATCCAGGCTGTTTGATAGAAGATGCTGGGTCACTCCAGTATCATAGTCTTTTCTCCTGTTGAACATCCAGGATGGAATGCCTGCTTTTGAAGGATTAGTAATCACAGCTTCAAGAGCCTTGACTTCCTCTTCAGTAAGATAGCCTGCTTTCTTGTTCAGAGGCACTCTTGCTCGCCTGCACACTGCATTTGAGAACATGAAGTTGATGCCTTTGATCTTGGTCAGGGCGTAAAGAATCTGTTTCTGGCCTTTCAGGTCAGTGTTCATGATCCTGACTAGGTAGCGAAAATCCTTGTCCTCTTCCATCTGCACAGGCTTTTCCTGCTGTGGTGGTCTTGCTTGATTCCTATTGTCAGCCATTTTGTAAACCTTTGAATTTTTTTGAATCACATATCCGAGAAATAGCTTGTCAGAACCTGCTCATAGCAAGTTTCAAACCCTAATAGGCGCTATTCACTCGGGCTTTAAGGGGAAAAACAGCAGGTTATTTATAAAGGTTTTGCTCGAAAACATTTACGCCCAGGTAATAAGGGCAAGATTTAAATATTAACTCATCATAAAAGATGCTTGTGGAAAAAATCGTGGATGAGGAGAAGTTCAATATGCATCATGCGGAGCAGATAAGCCCTAGGAGCCAGAAGGATGTGTTCTTCATCTGGCTGCTCATCATCTTCATCTCAGTCATTGCTGCGCATTTTGTGCTCAACATGACAGACGCTTTCATGACAGGCTTTGTCACAGCTGCCGAGAACCCGAGCGAAAACATCATTCTGCTATTGGATGCCTTCATGGTAGTATTCGTGGTAGTCTTAATGGTGGGCTTGATGTATAACGGCATAACCAAGAAAGACCATGATTACTGAGCTAGACCAGACAATCAATCCTTCCATGCAAGAGTTCTTCAAAAGATTTTTAAAACCCGGGCTTATACTTGCTTTTGAAGCATGAAAACATCTACTAAGCAGGAGCTTGAAAACAAGGAAGCTGAGAAAGCCAAGGAAAGCTCTGATTCTGACACAAGCAAGCATAAGCTTGCTGGGCCAGAAAAAACAAGTTTTTCTGACAAGAAGTCTGAGCGAACAGAGAACATAGTGGCCTTGACTGTGTTCGCATTCCTAATAATTCTGGGCATTGGGCTCTTCACAGACGGCTTTGGATTGCTCAATAAAAAAAGCAATATTGATGACAGCCAGAGAATAAATGTTCCTTTGGGAGATGACCCCCTCACAGAAGCTAAGGACCCTAAAGTGGTTATTGTGGCTTTCTCAGATTATGAGTGCCCTTTTTGCGGAAGAGCAGAGCAGACCATGAAAAACATCTTGGCCAAATACCCTGGCCAGATACTCTATATCTTCAAGGACGCCCCTCTTGTAGAGATGCATCCCCATGCCTATGGAGCAGCCCTGGCTGCTGAATGCGCCAAGGAGCAGGGCAAGTACTGGGAATATCATGATTACCTGTTCGCGCACCAGGACCAGCTTGAGCTTCCATACCTCAAGGAATATGCTCAAGTATTGGGGTTAGACACAACAAAATTTAACAGTTGTCTGGAAAGCGAGAAATACAAAATCCATGTGGACGCTGACATCGCGACTGCCCAGCAGGTCGGGGTGACTGGCACGCCTACTTTCTTCATCAACGGCATCATGGTGATTGGCGCCCAGCCAGAGTCCACTTTCACAGAGATAATTGATTCTGAGATCAAAGCTAGAAAATAGATTATAGAAATGAAGGTCTGGAACTTCTCAAGGCATAACTGCTATCAATATTATTCCCATCAATATCAATCCCATGCCTATCAACTTGTTCTTGTTCATCTTCTCTCCCAACACCTTCACCGAGAGCACATCAATCCAGATGTAGGATAGAGACGTCAATGAGTAGATGACTGACAGCCCTCCCAGGCGCAGGGCGAAGAGATAAATTATTGTTCCTGATGACGTGATGAATATTCCCAATAGCAAGTCGATGTTCTTTAATTGCTTTATCAGGTTCGGGCTGAAGTCAGCTGCTGCCTTCTTGAAGAACATGATTCCAACTGCTCCTATAATAGTGGATACAACTATGAGCGCGAGGGTCCAGAAGCTAATCATCCTTCTCACCTCTGCTGCTCCCGCCTCTGCCTGTGAAGCTCACTCCTGCGATTATGAACATTATGCCTAAGCCTTGTATCCAATGGATATTCTCCTTGAGCACCAGGACTGAGAGCAGAGCTACCCAGATGAAGCTCAGGCTGAAGAAAGGATAGACTATTGAGAGGTCTCCGTATTTCAAGGCATAAATCATGATTACTCCTCCTATGATATAGGTCATGATGCCTCCTATGAGCGGAAGGTTATGTATGAGGCTCGCAAAGGATAGCTCTGCGTTGTTCACACCCAGCTTCATGAGCAGCTGGCCTATGGCAGTCGAGAAAGTGGTTATGATGGCCAGCACAATCGCATAGGCTAGTTTCTTATTTTCCAAGTTCAACCTCTTTAATCTTTAACCTGTCGCCATAACTATTTCTATTATTCCTAAATATTCACGATCTTGTAAAGCTTGGCTATATCCGTATCTCCCTGCTGGTAATTCCAGACTTCCTGCAAGTACTGGTCAAGGTCAGGATTCCAGGGGTGCGTCATACTGAACTGGTACGGGAGCACAAAAATGAGGTCCAGCTGCGCTTTCATATCATATCTCACAGCTGGGTCCGGCCAAGTGTGCTGCCTAAAAACAGACAGGTTATATTTTGTTACAATCTCCCCATATTCAGGATTATCAAGCATGGTTATCGGGTCAAACCATGAAGTCAGTTTGCCGCTGTCATCAAAACTGTAATCTGATTGTATCCAATAATAGTCCCAATAAAAATAATCCACAGAATATTCTTTCAACAGCTTCTTTCTTTCTTCTGTGTCATTACCATAAAGTATGATTGCAGCCGCAGCCTGCCGTGGTTCATTATCAAGGAACAAGCTGTTATGTGCTCGTCTTCCAATAAGCTCTTTTCGTCCAGTCAAGCCATTGATGGCAAAACTCAATTCATTGGTTGATAAGAAGACATCATTGACATCAGTATTTTTTAATATCCAGCTTTGCATTTCAATCAGGTAAGGGCTCATCTCATTTCTACCGGCGCGAATCCATTGGTCAGTTTTGGAATATTCGACAAATTGTTGAATATTAAACACAAGCAATAGCACTAGCAATGCAATGAAAAAATAAGTCTTATACTTATCTATGAGACCGGATGCGACTTGCAAGGCTAAGCCTGAAAAAAGCACGCCAGCCATCTCAAAGCTGAATAGGCTCAAATAAGTTGAGTTAAAGCTGAATCCGAAAAAATTGAGAGACACCAGGTAATGGAATGTGGCCAGCACTGAAGCCACAAAAATCAGACTAAGAAACTTCTTTGAAGCAGATTGCGTTTTTAGCAAGAATACACTTATCAATCCCACTAAAAACAGAATAGATTTTAATCCTGCAAATGGAGAGGAAAAGTTGAAGAAGAGAGATTTAGCAGTGACCCAGATGTAATTAAGTTGTGCACCCATTGAGGAGAAGGTTTCTGTATATAAGGCAGATGAGACTACCGGGAGCTTGCCGTGGTAGACAAATATTGGCTTGAACCAGTACAGCATGGCAATTGCGCTGCCAATGAGCCCTAGCACCACCAAATACTTTAGTGATTTGAAAAAAGACTCCCTAAAATGTTGCTTATCAAAGCTCCATTTTCCGCTCACCCTTGTAACATGCTCAAAAAATAGGATGTACAAAGCTATTACTACCAGAAAAAAGACTCCTGCAACAAAGCCAACACTGTGTGAGATGCCCAGTAGGCCGAACAAGATTCCTGAGATGATGGCAGACTGCCAGGTCCTTTTCTTAAAAAAGTAAAAAAGCCCAAAGCAGAAAGCTGCGAACATAAGGGTAAGGCTGAATTGAAGGTACTTAAACACGGGGAAGCTTATCAATGGAAGGTAAATCATCACCATTGCCAAAGAGACAGATTTGTTTTTGAAAAGATAATTCCCAAACAAATACATTACAATCAAGGCCAATATCAATTCTATCACTGCAAAGATTTTCATGGCTATAAAGGCAGAGACTCCAAATATGATGCCTATGCTTCCTGCAAGAATTGTGTAGAGAGGAAGATAGACAGGCTCTGAACCAAGAACATTAGGGCTGGAAAAAAGGTTTCCTCCGCTCATGAAATGCTCTATGCTCCCTTGAGAATAATAATAGTCCCCGCCGTATAATGGGCTTGGCAGCTGCTTGAACTGTGAAATGAGGTTAATCTGAAAAATCAGATATATAATGATTAAGAAGAAAAAAGCATAGTCCTGCCATTTGAGGCCTTTAACAAAAGATTTGCCTTTATTTCTTATTCCTTCAATGAGTTTTGCCATACATGATCACCTTTTTTCACAAAGCATAACTAATCCTACTCCAAAAGGGAGATGCACATTTCTTGAAATCAAAGAATTTTCAACTGACATGACTGAATTTAAAAATGAATTAAGCATTTTGGGAGTTGCTGACAAGCTATTTGCCTTTTTTCCACCTAAGCTGTTTTTTAGCCTAAGCATTAAAAACACGCATACTGAGAATGGGAATAAAAAGAAGTAGCGATAATTAAGCATATGGATATTGAATTTATTTTTTACAAGTGCCTTCAATTGCTTGCGCGAATATCTGCGTTCATGATGTCCTAGCTCGTCATCTTCAGACCACAGAAATTTAAACGTAGGAGTTGTTATCAACAAGAACCCTCCTTTCCTGAGGATCCTGTGAGCTTCATTTATGAACGAATGGTCTTTTGGAAGGTGCTCAATTAACTCCATTGCGCAGACAAGGTCAAAAGAATTGGATTTAAGCATCTTCATGCTCTGGGCATCACCCTTAAAAACATTCTTAAAGCCTCTGCTCTTGCAAATCCTGATAGCCCTCTCATTAACATCCAGGCTAATTACCTTTCCAAATTTTTCAAGGGCTTTATAATTCATTCCCGAGCCACACCCAGCATCCAAAATAGTCCAGGGTCTCTTGCCAGATTTCTTTTTGTTTTTTTGTTTGCCTAGTGCCGCAACATGAGATTCTAGAATTTTTTTAATGAGATCCTGTCTGCAAGTAGCATACCAAAATTCCTCTCCCAATGATTCATACAGGTCAAAAACAGATTCTTCCATCAGTAATCCACCTTATACACCACTCGGTTGAACTCATGCAGGTGCCAGTCCATCTTGATGGTCACCTGCCCGAAAATCCTGTGCAACCTGACTCTTTTTTGCGAATTGTATCTGATAAGAAAATTAGGGTGCTCATACCTGTTCTCATTGCCGTGCTTCCTGTACATCTGCTCGTTCCATTCTTCAAAATCTTTGTTTTTCACAAACGAGCCTCCGTAAAATTCTCTTCACAATCTTATGACACCATAACAATCCCAGATGCTAATGGGTTCTTTTGTTGACCAGGTCAGCCAGCAAGCCAAAAAAGAATATCTGCACGCTGAAAAGCACGATTATTGCTGCGAATATCCCTATTTTGCCCGTAGACATGAAGTCAAAGATGCCCTTAGCAAGCCCTATGAGGAAGAGCACTATGCTTGTAGGCACAAAGAACTTTAAGGGAGCAAAGTAAAGCGCCACTCTGAATATCAGGAAATTGAAGCCGAAAAAATCCTTTATTGGCTTGATAGCGCTTTTTCCTTCTCTCTTGAAATAATTTATGGGTATGTATTTGACATTATAATTATTCGCCAGGCTTGCCAGCGTGATAGTAGTGGTGAAGCTGAATCCTTGAGGGTAGAGGCCAAAGAATCTCAGGGCCATGTCCTTCCTGAACACTCTCAAGCCAGAGTTAAGGTCAGGTATGCTGACTCCAGTGGCAATCCTCGCCACGACTTTCAGAATCCACTTAGCAGGCCTCCTCATCAAGGGTATGTGCACTTTCTGTCCAGTCCTTGCTCCGACTACCATGTCATACTCAGGCACAAATTCCAGCAGCCTAGGGATGTCCTTGATAGGATAGGTGCCGTCAGCGTCTGTGATGATTATCCATTCTCCCTGGGCAAGCCTGAGCCCTGATTTCAATGAGCCTCCATAGCCTTTGTTGACAGGATGGTTGATGACCCTTATTCCTGGAACATCTTTGAGTATGGTTCCTGTCCTGTCCTTTGAGCAGTCATTGATTACAATTATCTCATAGGCATATGGGTCCATGGTCTTCTTGACATCCTTGATGGTCTGAAGGATTACTTTCTCCTCATTATAGACAGGGATAAGCACAGAGTACATTGGTCTCATTTTCATTCCTCCGCTGGTTGAGATTCAATTGTTGTGGTTGTTGCAGTTGTTGTCGCTGCAGGTGAAGTTGCAGAGCCAGGAATCTTGCCTTCTGCCACGCCAGGGTCCCACTTGACTTTGTACACTATTATCCTCGAGCCAGTTATGTCTGTTATGTCGCTGAACTTCTCAAAGTGGGTGGTGTACCTGCCGTCCAAGTAGAATAGCTTGGTGAACAATGACTCTGAAAGCAACGGGTCAAGTATCAGTGCCTGGTTATTCACCATGTCGATGAGCACGTCAAAGTTGAAGTTGGCATTCTCCATCTTGATCTTCTTGGTAGTGCTGTTTTCAAGGAGCACGAACGCATGAGGAGTTATCTTTCCTCCTGCAAGCCTCTGGCCTGTTGACGGGTTATACACTCCAGCAGTGATTGTTGAGTTGGTGTAGTTGTTCAGGTCCACAATCACATTCTCGATCACAGTGGTTCCCTGGTCGCCTTGCCCTATATCCCTGTTTATGCTGCATCCCAAAAGGCTAGGCTTTTTCTCAACAGTGTGGATGACTGTGCCATTCTCATCTGTCTGTTCCAAAGGCACATCCTCCTCAGCCACGCTGCAGCCAGCCCAGTTGCTCATGAAATAGCTAGGCCAGGGCGATATCCAGTCATTCATCTCCCTGTCTGTCTGCAATGCTTGCATATCATAATATATCCTTGAAGCCTCATCTTCTGAGTAGCCGAACTTCTCCTGGATGATCTTGATGCCCTCCTCGGGGCCCTTGGTCCTCACGTTCACTATCATATAGGCTTTGTTGAAGTCCCAGTAGCCGAAGTGAGCCCACACTCCTGACTTGCCTACCATGTCTTCGCTCGCTATGATGAAATGCTCAGGTGGCTGGCAGAAAGCATAGCCAATAGCCTTATCAATTGCTGAATCAGTCACGCCTGCTTTTTTCAAGGTCTGAGTTGCCTGCTCTTTTTCTTGCATGATAATTGTTTTAGTGAGGTTGACTGAGAGCAGGATGTCTCCTGTGTCAGCAAGCAGCGTGTGATAGGTCTCTCTGCTTCCGCAGTCAAGCATCCTGATGGTATTGATGGCTTGGTGCTCGTCACCAGTCACAAGTATTGTGCCCATCCAGTGGGCTAGCTCATAGTCCTGGCCGCTTCCGTCCACAGTCACTGGCCTGTCAGCCACGTACTTGAACCAGTGGCCAAAGTCCCACCATGAATTGATTATTGCACTGGGCTGGCTTTGCTCCCTTATCTGGGTGAGGCTGTCCCACCATCCCTTAGTCATGGAAGGAACAAAGCCCTTTCCAGCATCCTCTCCTGCCCTTATAGGAATGGACAAGAGGAAGCATAGCAGGATGAATATCACCACTTTGACGAAGGTCTCATTGATCTTGAACTCTCTGTGAATCAGCTTCGAGAGCAGCTGATATATGTAGCCGATGCTCACTCCTATTGCCACAGCAAATGCAGGGATGAGCAATTGGATGAACCTTACTCCCTTGGTGCTGGCAAATATCATGCCTACAAACCATATGGTAATCAGGATGGCTGGCTTTATGTCTACGCGAGAGCCCTTGTCTGTCAACAGCAGGAAAACTCCGATCAGCAATGGAATCATCAGGATTCCTAGGTAAGAATAGATTGAGAGAGCCAGTCCTTTGCCCATGGTAAGGAAGGCGAATATAACTGCTGAGCCGACCAATAGCAGGCTTTCCTTAAGGTTAGGCATCTTGCCCACCAAGGTAAACATTATTCCTAGAAGCGCAATTCCAAAGAAGATGTTGACTCCGAAAGCAGTCTGCTTCACAATGGTCTCGATGCTTGCTTCGTTCAGCTCTGCGACAGTGGTCTGGATGTTAGGCCAGAAATCAGCGTGCGCAGCAGCTTTGAGAGCAGAGGCTTTGTGCAGTGGGTCTATGAATGCGCTCTTGAAAGTATCTGGCGATGTGAAAACAGAGACAAAAACAGCTGAGGACAATAATATTATTAGCAGTATCATGGCAGACAATTTAATATCCCGGCTCACCACCTTAGTCAGGTGCTTGTGCTTGAGATAGTTCTGGACCAGGCTGAAGATGATATAACCTACTAGAGTGAGCAGCAATAAATCAAAGATGTACCACCAACCATTAGGCCAGGCAAAACTGAACATGCCTGCAACTAATCCTGCAGCTGCTGCGAAGATAGCCTTTTTTATCCATGATTCTGTCTCAAATGCCTCAAGGAAAAGCCACAGGATTATCAATGGGAACATCACGTTCCAGATGTCTGTGTCAGAGCCAAGAGTCCTTGAGAGGAACATTGGGCTCATGGCAAGGAACATGGCTGCAAAGAATCCTCCTACTGCGTTCATAATCCTCCTACCGACAAAGAAAGCAGCTATGGCTGCAATGGCAGCAAGGAAAGTCGGAAGCAGGAAAGCTGACTGCATGAGATTGATAGATGGGTTGATGGCGTGCAAAGCCTTGTGGAGATAGAATATGCCGTAAGGATGCATCATTGGGTCAATAGGGTTGCCAGTTGGCGCGAACATATGGTTGTCCCAGCACTTGCCATCTTTTATCTCATCGCAAACCATGCCCTTTTCAACAAGATTGCGCGCATATCTTAAATAGAAATAAGAGTCCAAATCTCCAAGGAACGTATATGTGTGATTGTTCTCCTGATACTGGAAGCCAGTCTTGAAATATACTGAAGTCCCTTTTATCTGGTCAGCGATATTCTTGGCATTGTTCTTGACAAAGTCAGCGTACTGCTGATTGACCAGAGAATCCTTGTTGGCTGCGGGAAGATTAGGATACTGGGAATTGATTGACTGGGTAATTTGGTTCCTATAATAATTCTCCACGGAGCTAGCAGCCCATCCATCTGTGGCTGGAAGGCCCTGAGGCAATAATCTGACATAGAAGGTCAGTATGACAGGAATAAGAATGAGAATGGCTGTTATTATCAATCTGCTCTGCTTGCTAGCATTGAACCAATGCTTCAAATTCTTTAATTTTGAGAAATCGAGCTTTAAATCTTCTCCTCCAGAACTATCTGATGCCAAATGATCACCCCACACGAACTGAACTGTTAAGCAATAGTAATATAATCTTATGTAACACGATTTTATATATTACTAATTGTCTAATTATTATCAAGCGAGATAAGGGGATGGTTTAAATAGTTTTCTAAAAGCAAAAGATTTTGGGAAAAGCATCAATAGAACTGATTCTGCAGTTGCATTCTTCAACAGATTGTTTATCCAGTTCTTGTCTTTTTTATCCTGCTTTGGCCATCAATTATTTAAATGAGCCACGGTTTCTAATTCTTCAAGGTGAAGGTCATAAAAGCTTTTGCTAATAAGAAGGAGTTCTATTTTCTTGGAGGTGCGTAGAAATGAACAAATTAATCATATATCTGTCAGTATTTGTATTGCTGGTCAGCAGTGTTATTGCTACTGATAAGTCTGATTATGTCCAGTTGGTTGAGAACACTGATTATTGCTTTGATTGCCATACAATCTATAAGATTACCAAAGCAGATGACAATCCTCTTGTTAAACTAGGTCTTGACTTTAAGGATGCTGATAGAGTGGACATTACTCCTGATTATGAGATTTCTTATTTGAAGACTGAAGATTATACTGAACTAGTAGATATATATGCTCCCTGCGCATTGAACAAGAAAATCATTAGTAACGAAACCGGAGAAGAAGAAACATTGGAATACCAATCAGAATGCTATAACAGAACCGAGGAAGTAACCAAGCAAAGAAGCTATTATGCTCCTGTTTCTTCTTTGAAAGACATAAAAGATATGTATAACTCTGCCAAAGTCAGTGATTCTTATTACATCATGATTTCTGGCCATCTAAACCTAGGAGAAGCTACGGATAACATCCTGGTTCTAAATGATTATGTTTATGATGAATATGCTTGGTGGAATGCAAGCTTTCCAAGCAGATGGAACATCATTAACACCACAACCAACAACTTAGCAATGGCTATCAACGGAACAATAGGTTTTGACGGAAAAATAGTGTGGTACAATCCGAATTTGATAACATCTCCTGCATCAGTCTATAATGGCTCTGGAGGTTACGCTGTCGCCAATGATGTTGTAGAAACATATTTTGAAACTGAGAGTAAAAATGGCTATAACTTAAGCCCTTCAAGTGTTTATGATTCTTCCACTTTAGCAGTATTTCATTTCGGGATAAATGGAACAATTAGAGACAGCACATACCAACATCTTAATGGGAGCATAAATAATGCCAAATATGTGGACAATGGAAAATTTGGTGGAGCCTACAATATGAATGGTTCAAAAGATGGATTTAACACCAGCACCATAAGCGGAAACTGGACAACAATAACACTTTGGGCATTATTCAATAATCAGGTGACATCCAGCAGCACGTTCCAGACATTATGGTCGGACACGAATACAGGAAACACACTTAGCCTGGGCAGTGTCAGCTCCGACCTTACAGGAGAAGTAATGGGGCTCATAGACGTAGTAAATGGTTACAGCACATATATCAATTCTTCAGGATACACCATAGCCGCAGGCTGGCATTTCATAACATTTAGGTGGAACGGAGCCAGATATGAATTCTGGATAGACAACACAAACCAAACAACAGTCAGAACAAACGCATACGTACATTACAGACCAGTCATAAACGGATGGAACCTGTGCGTAGGCTACAGATGCAAATATGCAGACGGAAACTGGGACGGAACAATAGACGAATTCAGGATATACAACAGAACCCTCAATACTATCGAAATGACTGAAATGTATAACAACGGTCTGAACATGAACAACTTATTAAGCAAACAAGAAGACTATCCTTCTGTTGCTAATGAAACATATGGAAGGGAGGCAGTAATGGCCGGGATACAATCATCTGAGATAGCCAGTTTCTATGTCGCATATGATGACAAGCAAGTTTATATCAGGTTGATGAACAGCAGCCAGTACAAAGGAACATTTGATAAGTTCATTATTTCAGACAGCGGAGGGAATTATAAGCGATGGGCGTTCAACTATGATCAAAACACCGGCAGCATTTTCTCGACAATGTTCAATATCACACCTGTTTTTTATGTTTGGCAGAAATTTAATATGACTTACGACCAAATTAAATGGGATGTAAGCGCTTTCGTAAATAGTACATATCCATAAAAAAAGGTTAATGGAGGTAGGAAAATGAAACACAAAATATATCTATTCTTAATATTATTATCAATCATATTATTTTCTACGTACGTTGTAGGCGAAACTTTTAATGAAAGCAATTACGCTGCAGATTATGACTCAGTAATCTTAGAAGCATTCAATAATCAAACTTGGGTGCCCGTTCTTGTAAGATTGGTTGACAATTCTAATGTTACAATTACTGGTACAACAGAAGAAAAAATAGAACTAATGAGACAGAGGGATGAGTGGTTTAAACCAGTTCTTGATGAGGTTTTAGTTACTCTTTCGGATGATGATATCAGAGATGTGAGTAAATACATTAGTGAATTTAGAGGAGAAATATCCGAAGAAGGCTTTTACAAATTACTCAATAATTCAAAAGTAAATGAAATCATTTGGGATAATATCCCTCTACCCGAAGCAGCGGCTAATAATGAAAATGTTTCTGTGGAATATGATTCTGAAATCTTAGATGAATTTAACATAAATCCGGAATTGAGGCTTGTTGTAATATTGAAAGATAATTCTAATATTAATA
>JBGOZE010000019.1:0-18575 GCA_041479965.1 Candidatus Nanoarchaeia archaeon
CATGTCAGAATATCAAGGTACAAGGCAGAATACCTGGAAGAGGATATCAACGAGTTATTCAAGATTATCAATCAGATTGAAAAAAATCCCGACAATGAAATAGATTCTTCTGCTTCTGAATCTGGCTATGATGATTTCTTGACAAAAATAAATTATATCCTGGGTCAGGACATCATAGAAAACCTGTCATTCGACTTCCTGGGACAGCAAGACTCCAATAAGGAGATTATCAGGATCTTTCAACAGCTAAAAGAGCTTTTCAGCAAGGTGAATGAGGCTGTTAAGCCTAGCTCACACAAAATTATCGCATTCAGAGAAATTATCGAGGAAAGGTTCTTTATTGTGGAAAAAGAGATTCAGTTGCTTCACTCAGAGGAGAGCGCAATACGGAAAATCAGGAGGCTCCACAGCCCCGAGCTGAAAAAAAAAGAAGAATATGATATGATGCTGCTCAATCACGAAATATACAAGCTGTTTGAGAAACTTAAAGACAGCAATAACTATAAGCTTGCCGCACTCATGGGAGAGAGCCCATCAGGCAGCCCCGATGAGAAAAACAAATCAGATATAATCCTGCTTTTGCAAAAAACAGCAGAGCATCCTGAGCTAAAAAGCTTGCACCAGGGTCTACAAGAAATAAAACAATCCCTGATGCCTTAGTTTTTCCCCTCGGTTTTTCCTTGGTAAGCATCAAACAAAGCCTTTTCAATCTGTTTCCCAACTATTTCCGAGGACATAGTATCATGTATGAATTTTGACCATTTCCTCATCAAAGCTTTTGCTTCATCTTCTTTTTGATATATCCAGATTAACTTATCAAAACAATCATTCCAATCGTGCGGAGTGCCATCCAAGATCATGTTGCCATGCTCATCATAAAGGCTTCCAGCCCTGAAAGCAAAAGGATAGCCAGGAAGATTGGCCATGCTCGGAACAGCATAGTTGCCAAAATCAGTGACTCCGGGAGCAACTGTCGGAGCACCGCAGCTAATAGCCTCAAGATTTGATTGGCCGTAGGTCTCAAAGGAAGAGGCGAAGATGAACGCATCACAAGAGCGATAAATCTCCCTGACCTCTTCAGAGTTGAACTGCCTTTCATGATAAGCAACATAGTCCTGCAACTGGTTGTCAATAATCTCTTTTTTTAAGAGTTGTGCAGAATTTCCTTCACTAACGCCCCCGATAATCAGCCTCGCCTCATTATAGCCCTTGTCAATCATCAGCTCCTTGAAAGGCCTGATAAGCTTATGGACCATCTTGCTTGTACCAAGCCTTCCAACATAGGCGATGTTGAAAGTCTTCCGAGGCCAATGCTTTGGCTTCAACTGCTCGATGAAATCAGAATTCCCAGGCGACCAGAAATCAGTATCAATAGGAAACGGAACAAATCTGCATTCCCTCCCTGTCTTTGCCCTTAATTTAGTTGCATAATCATCAGTCACTGTGATTAGAATGTCAACTTTCCTGGCAAGATTGAATGTTCCTTCCCAGACGCCCCAGTAGGGAAGTACCAGTATTGTTGAAACTCCC
This sequence comes from Candidatus Nanoarchaeia archaeon, assembly GCA_041479965.1. Taxonomy (GTDB): domain Archaea; phylum Nanobdellota; class Nanobdellia; order Woesearchaeales; family SM23-78; genus SM23-78. The sequence continues at coordinate 1,531 of JBGOZE010000019.1, forward strand.
TTATCTTTGCAAGCGTCAATTATATTATTTGCATGCTCTGCTGCGGCATGAATGAGCGCCACATCAATATCAGATTCCGCTATCCTGCCTGCAATGAGCTTGGGATCTGAAAAATGCACTGTTCCATTGTAGCCGTCCCTTTCTCCGCCCACAAAAGCATATCCCTCAACTGAGTACTTCTGCTTTCTAAGATAGGAAAATACTGTCTCATCCCACCTGGCAACACCATCAGGAGTGCTTCCATCAGGATTGTTGAAGTGGCCTATTATCCCTATCTTGGCATTGTCCTTCCTTATGCCTGACTCTCTTTTTCCCATTTCAAATAATTCCTCAGACAGCCTAGTCTCCTGATAGGGGGAGATGAACTTTTCGCCTTTGATGCAAGAAGTGTAGAGCTTACTTGTCTCACTGGCAATCACAGCCCAATTATATTTTGCTCTGACTTCATGCATGGCATTCTTCATTATGGCATGCACTTCCCTGGGATGCTCCAAGGTCCAAAACACAGAGTTGATTATGGACTGATGATTCTTTGGGTCAACTGCTATGGCAAGAGGCCGGTTGATGCCTGGAGGAGGATTTTCTATATACTCTATGCTCTGCTGCTGCCTGCTCCCATCAGCACTGGCTGTAACCCTGAAAGGAGAATATATCTCCCTAGGACCGTCGCAATCAGTCACAATCAAAGGCACTCCGTAGGATATGGCTTCAATCGCGAACAATGGGAAGCTCTCATGATGGCTAGGCAGGATGGCGATGTCAGGCTTGTATTGCCTGTAAACCTTTTCTGCCTGCTCTTCCTCTTTTATGTAGCCTAGCCACGACACCTTGTCTGCGCAGCGGCTCTGTCGGATTTCATTAGCCAATGCTTTATAATAATCCGCTGCTTTTGTATGGTCTCCTGCGATGAGCAATTGGACTTGAGGATACTTATGGGCGATGTGAGGCAAAGCCTGGATGAGCTCAGTGAGCCCTTTCTCCCTGGAAATGCGGCCCACGTAAAGTATCTTGATGCTGCGCGGAGAAAAAACTCTTTCAGATGTCTTCTCAACATTCTCAAGCGCTTCAAAGAAATGGGAATGCAGCTCTACACCATTGGGGATTATGAAGATGTTTTCCTCCTTTACCTGCGGATAATACCTCATCATGAGTTGCTTGCCAAAATTATGCAGCACAATGAACTTATCTGACAGGTTGATGGTCTGCTCCTGGCATTTTATAGAGTAGGGCATCCACATCTCATTTTTCAGGGTCTGCTCGTAAAGAACAAACGAGTGGCATGTGCAAATCACAGGAATCCCTTTGTATATGTTCTTTATCTCGTCCAAGCCTCCGTTGTTGAAGTGATTCTCACCAGGAGCGAAATTGATGCTCTGGGTGTGGGCAAGGCTGAGCTTTAGGCTAGGATATTTGTTAAAGAAATGGCTCATGTCCCTAAACTCGAAGTTTGGATGCTCGGTTGAATTAAGATAATACCTAAAGAGCCCGATCTCTCCCTGCCTAATCGACCTCTCTATGACATCCACATCAAAGTCTTTCTTCAAGTACTTGGTGAGCTTCCTGGTAACTGTAGCTACTCCGCCCTCGCCAGTGTATTCGTGAGTCATCATCAACGTCCTTAACTTGCCTGAATCATGATAAATATCTGGCAGCTCACCATTATCTTTGTTATCCTGCCCACGGTGACTGGCCAGTGCACCTTTCAACCTACTAAGCTTGTCAACAAACAAGCCATGCTCCTTTTCCAAGGACATGATCTTTGAATCCACAGCCTGGATCAGCTGCTCAACCTTGGTTTTCATTTTCAAGAAATCATAGTATATCCTATTGACTTGACGGTTGAGCTCTATGGTGAGGTTCTTGTCAGACAGGAATTCCCTGCTATGCTCAGTATCTTGCCTTTGCTCTTCTATAGCAAGAATTTCCTTTGCATGAGCGTATATTATTGCTTCAAATGATTTGATGCTTTGCAGTGTATTGAAGTAATTCTCATCAGCAGTCAGATACTTTTCTAATTCCTTTACTTGAGCCTTAAGCTCATCAAGGCTCTTAACAATTTCTTTTGCGCTCCCTTTGTTTCTGGTCATGCGAGAAACATTGTCTTGGCCGTCTTCTGAAACCCAGAAAAATCCATTGCTCTCATCATATAGCTGGCCTTTTCCAGCTAATTCCATTGTCTTGGATTGTATTCTCTGGAGTGATTGGAGAAGAGAAGCCTTCATCTGATTTAGAGCTTCAACATTTTTCTTGATACTTTCAGCGCCATCTTTAATCACCCTTATCAATTCCTTGCTTTCCTCAGGCGTGGAAGAGCCTCCAATCTGCTCTTCAAGTTCGGTTATCACTTTCAGCAATTGATTCTTGGCACTCTCATCAGTGAGCTGAGAATAGGCTTTCAAGACATAGGACACCAATGCCTTAATCCTTGCCATCTGGTCTGACTCTTTGTCAAACTTGTCAAGAGCCTGTTTCTCCTTTTCTTCGTAATCCTTTGCATTATTTATTGGCGGGTCCATTTTTACGGTGCTGGAAGCATGGTCTTGGTGTATCTGTTGATGAAATCTTTCCTGAAAGTATTGGTTTTTGGAAGATAGTTTGCCCAGATGCCTGAAAGGCTGGCAAACCTCGTCTGCTGAGCAGGCTTCATCTTCCTGTAATCAGAGTGATTGGTAAGTTTAGATATCAAGTCGTTTATGCTGTCAGCAATTGAATTGAGATTCTTCAGCCTCTCATTGACCTTTTGCCATTGTTCTGGACTGACAGGAGGCTTAGGCGGAGTGTAGCCACCGATTGAATTCATGAATTCATAATGAGTCTTTAGGACATCATTGCATGATTCCTTGAACTGCCTGAAGCTTGAGTCATAGTTGTTCAACAAAGCCTGGAACTGGCTCAAGGGCGAGTCAAAATCAGGAGGCTCCTCCGGTTCTTTTTCAGGCTCTTCAGGCTCTTTGTCTGGCTTAGGCCTAGGGGGCTCTTTGAACCCGTCCTTTTGCCAAGGCCATTTCCATTCATACTCCCCGCTCGTGAAAGCTGTGAATTGGAAAATCTTTACTATGATGAGGATGGTGAGCAGGACATAGGTCCAGCTGATGATGGTCCCGTAGGCCCTTATCACGAACGTGCCGCCAACTGCGCCTTCAATAGATATGCCTACGAACAAAGCCCAGTCGTCCAGCAAAGTCAGGAGAATAAAAATCAGGATCAAACCCAAGAGGTTCTTTATCCAACCCATCTTGTCATCCTCACCTTTCTTCCTGAGAACAAACACAGAGACTACTGCAAGACCCCAGAAGAATCCTAGGAAGATGAGCGAGCTCATCACCGCAGTCACAAGGCCTCCTGTAGCGAGCAGCCATTCTGTAGGCATCATGAAGACTCCTATCATGCTGAAAGAGAAAGCCACGACGCCTGCTGTCTTCTTGTCAAAAATACCCTTGACTTTCTTAAGCGAGGCATTAGAGACTGCGAAGATGACGATGAAAAGCGCGAATTTCAGGAACCCTTCCTGTATGTACCCGTTTTCCTGTAAGGATTGGATGTTGAAGAGCCTGCTTATGGCTTCAATGCCCATGTCAAGGAAGCCCACTCCTGTTCCTAGGGCGAGCCCTGATGGAGCAAGAATTATCATTATGAGGATATGAATAAGATATTTTATCCTTACGCTCTTTTTGATGTTCATTTTCGCATCAGCTCTAATACTGCTTTTATGTCTTCCTTGTTTTTGATGCTGTAATAGGAGCACTTGCCTTTCCTTTCATGCTGGATGAGGCCTGCAATGAGCAGTTGCTTGAGCGCAATAGAAGTGTTGGGCTGGGACCTGCCGATGGATTTAGTGATTTCGCTGACAGTCTTCTTTCCAGAGAACAAAGTCTTGATTATCTCGAGCCGGTTCTCATCTGCCAGGGCCTTCAGCTTCAAGAGTATCATATAAACAGATATAAATATTTAAATATGTTTATATACTTTTTGCTTTATCCCTGTCTCATCTGAACTCCACTTCCCCGTCAAGATAAACTCCTTTGTCAAGCCTTACAGGTCGCCAGTCGTCAATGACTAGCTCTGCCCCTAGCCACTTGGCAAGCTCCTCTGGGTTGCCTATGGTGGCGCTTAGAGCGATGAGCTGAAGATTTTTAAGGATAGAACGGAGAATCGTAATTAACACCTCGAGTGTCGGGCCTCTCCCAGGGTCATTGAGCAGGTGGACTTCATCAATGATGACTGTCTTGACCTGCTTAAGCCAAGGAGCCTTATGCCTGATGAGGCTGTCAAACTTCTCGCTCGTTGTGATTATTAAATCATATCTTTCCAGGAATGAGTCTGCGCTGTCAATGTCACCAGAACTGATAGCTGTCTTGATGCTCGGATAATCCTTCTTGAAAGTCTTGAACTTCTCACTCGCTAGAGCGCGAAGAGGCACAACATAGACAGCCTTGCCTTTGTCATGCAGTATTGCATTCAGGAAAGCAAACTCTGCCACCAATGTTTTCCCAGAAGCGGTGGGTGTGCAAACAAGCAAGTTCTTATCCTCAAATAATCCCGCATCGATGCTCTTAGCTTGGCAAGGGCGCAGCTCTAGAAAGCCTCGCTTCTCAATCTCAGAATAAATCTTTTCAGGAATCTTGGATTGGTATTTTGATAGATTCATATTATTCAAGGATGTTTAACTGGTTAATAAAGATTTGTTTGTGATAAATACAACCTGCCAAAATAAAAGCTTTATATACCCCCTATTATTTTCCTTGTCTAAAATGAGAGGTGGTGAGCTTTCTTCAGGAGAAAAGCCCATGATAATCGGCGTGATTCCGCAGTTTCCACCTCATTCCAAGCAGAACATATATGCTAAGGTTAGGATGCCTCCAGTAGGGATATTATCTGTTCTTGCCCAGTTGAAGCGCGATTTGGGAATCGAGGCTTATGCTATTGATGAGAACAATTATGGCGGCCCAATGGATTCCAATGGCTTACCAGACCATTTATCTCTGCAGAAGAATCATCCTGTGAAGCTAGCCATGTTCTACGGAGGCATGAGCAATGCTGTTCCTAGGCTGTATAACACTGCTCAGCAATACCAGGCTCTGGGCATACCGACCATTGCAGGAGGCAGCCATGTTGATGCCTTACCAAAAGAGGCTCTACAATCAGGCATTGATGTGGTGGTGCACGGCGAAGGTGAAGAGACTGCAAAAGAGCTTTTCCAAGCCATGATATCAGACGGCCAGGTTGTCAAGGATTATAAGAAAAGGCTTGAGCAGATAGTTGGCATAAGCTTCTTGAATGAGAATAACAGCTACGTGTTCACAGGCAAAAGAGAGCCTCTAAGAAATCTTGATGAACTAGCAGACCCTGACCTCGGGATTGTGAGGTTTATGGGAAAAGACTGGAGCTCAATACCTATCAGCAGGGGCCGTGGCTGTAACTTCAAATGTGAATTCTGCGTTGTGAACAAGCAATACGGGACTTTCAAAGCAAGCTCTGCAGACAAGGCCTTCAATCAAATCAAGCACTATGCAGAGCAAGGCTACAAGCACTTCTTTGTTGTGGATGATAATTTTGCCCAGAACATTCCAGAGACAATAGAACTCTGCAAGCTGATAGGGGACTACAAGACCAAGTCTAACAAAAAAATAGACCTAATGGTGCAGGTCAGGACTGAAATAGCAGAGAACAATGAGCTGATTGAGGCCATGAGATACGCAGGAGTGTCAAGCCTAGCCATTGGCTATGAAAGCCCTATACATGAGGAATTAAAAGCCATGAGAAAAGGAGTCACAGTTGAGAAGCTGGTGCAAAGGTCAAGGAAGCTATCCAGGCACTTTCACCTACACGGCATGTTCATCTTTGGCTACCCATCATTCAATGACTCAGAGTACAAGTCAGAACTGACTTTGAAGCAAAAAGCAAAAGCCTATTCTCAGTTCTTCAAGAAGGCAAGAATAGACACAGTGCAGATTTTTAACGCAGTCCCATTGCCAGGCTCAGAGCTAAGGACAAAACTCGAATTAGAAGACCGGATACCTTCCCAGTCAGTTGTGGGCTGGGACAAATATGACGGATTATTCCTTTGCTATAAGCCTGAAGAAGGAGTTGATGCCTTTGAGCTGCAAAACCTTCCCTTAGCCTTGATGAAGAAAAGATATTTAGGCAGCTTTCTCAAAAGAAACCTTAACTATGCTAACTGGATGAACTGGGCATATGATTTCTCAATAGGCTTCCCAATAAACTTCAGCATTTACTACACTAAAAGATTTGTTCATAACCTAAAGCAAAAAGAGCAATGGCAAAAATTAGTGAAAACCAAGGAGAGAATGCTTCCTGAAAGAAATGTTTTCTATGAATCACTTGTGGATGCCTGGGATGACACAAAGAAAAGAATAAAAAAACTGGTCATCAAGACCTACGCAGCAGACATTGTGAGAAAATGGATGAAGCTCTACGAGAAGGGCGACTATCGAGAAGCATTAAAAAAACTTTCTTTACAAGACAATAATGTTAATGGATATACTGCGAAAACCAGATGAATAATTTCTTCACATCTCCTCAGGAGATTGTATGCCTAGAAGGTCAAGAGCATTCTTCAATACCTGCTTGACGCAGAATATCAGCACCAGCCTCGAGTCTTTGACTTTCTTGTCTGCCTTGAGCACAGGGCATTCATGGTAGAACTCATTGAAAGCCTGGGCTAATTCAAGAGAATAACGCGCAACCAGGCTGGGCTTGTATTGCTCAGCAGCTTCATGCACAACATTCTTGAAATCAGCTAGTTGCTTTATCAATTTGAGCTCTAGCTCGTGGCTGAAACCAGGCTTTATCTTCTCAGGATCAAACTTCTTGACATTCTTGAATATTGAGCATATCCTTGCGTGAGCATATTGAACATAGGGTCCTGTCTCTCCTTCGAAACTGATGCTCTCCTTCGGGTCATAGGTGAAGTCTTTCATCGGGTCGTATTTGAGGATAAAGAACTTCAATGCTCCCTTGCCGATGATTTCTTTTCTTTTTTCAAGCTCTTTCTTGTCAAGCTTGTGCCTCTTCTTTATCTCTTCCTCCGCCTCTTTTTTCATCTCCTCAAGAATATCATCTCCGTCAACGATTTTTCCCTCCCTGCTTTTCATCCTTCCTTCTGGAAGTGATATCAGGCCATAGGCTAAGTGATAGCATTTCTTGGCAAAAGGGAAGCCAAGCATGTCAAGAACCTTGAATAATATCTTGAAATGATGAATCTGCTCGTTGCCAACAACGTAGACCGAGCGGTCCATCTTGAACTCGTCAAACTTGACCTTTGCCAGGTACAAGTCCTGGGTTATGTAAATGCCTGTGCCATCCTCTCTCAGCAATACCTTTTTTCCAAGCCCTTCATTCTCAAGGTCAACAATGACCGCACCCTTCTCATCCTTCTGGAAAATCCCTTTTTTCAAGCCGTCAAATATGATTTCCTTGCCGTGCTGGTAAATCTCTGACTCATAGTAGACTTTCTTATGATGGACATCAAATGTAGCATAGGTTTGCCTAAAACCATCCAAGGACCATTTCCTCATTTTGTTCCAAAGAGCAATGACTTCCTTGTCACCAGCCTCCCATTTCCTAAGAACCTCATGAATCTCATCTTCAAGCTCTGGCTGTTCCTTCTCCTTCTGGCTGTAGAGCACATAAAAATCTCCTACAAAATGGTCAGATTTCTTATCCGGCTCTTTTTTCTTTCCCCACTTCTGATAGGCAAGCATTGATTTGCATATGTGCACTCCTCTGTCATTGACCAGGTCAACGGGAATGGCTTGATATCCTGCAAAAGAAAGGATGTTGCAGATGGAATTGCCGAGAAGCATGTTCCTGACATGTCCAAGATGCAATGGCTTGTTAGTGTTAGGAGCAGGATACTCAATCATCACCTTCTCGTTCTTCAAAGGCCAGCTGCCATAACAAGCTCCGCAGTTAAGTATGTCCTTGATGACATCAACTGACAGCTTGTTCTTGTCGACAAAGAAATTAAGATAAGGACCATTGGCCTTGACATCAGAGATAGGAGCTTTAGGCTTGATCTTAGCAGCAAGCTCCTGAGCAATCATGTTAGGAGCCTTCTTCATCTGCTTAGCGAGAATAAAGCAAGGAAAAGCAAAATCTCCAAGCTCAGAAGACGGAGGTATTTCTATCAATGCTTCAACATCCTTATCCTTCAATCCCGTAGCCTTGGCTAAGAGCCTAGCGACCTCTCCCTTAAACATAAAAAAGAATTAATGGAAAAGAATTTATAAATGTGTTGGATTATTCTTCCTTCTTAGGCTCTTTCTTGTGAGCTTCCTTCTTCTCAGCCTTCTTTTCCTCTTTTGCCTCGGCTTTTTCTTCCTTTGCCTCAGCTTTCTTTTCTTCTTTTTTCTCTGCTTTTTCTTCCTTTGCTTCAGGCTTTTGCTCCTTAGAAGCTTTCTCTTCAGCAGGTGCTTCTTTTTTCTCCTCTACAAGAGGCTGCGCTCCTAGCTTGAGAACTTTCAGGTTGATCTGAGCTGTCTTGGAATAGACTGTGTTGCCAGCGACTGTCTTCCTTACTTTTCTTCCTCTGACGTTATGCCTTAGGCCTACTCCGCCCACAATAAGGACTTTCTTCCTAGCAGTCCCTCTTACGTCTCTTCGCATTGGGAAGCCGCAGTAGTCGCTTCCGCCAGTTATCTCGAACTCATAGCCTGCAAAGCCTATGACGTCTCCAGAAATCTTATCTCCAATCTTGTGCTTGAGGAAAGCATCTGCTTCTTTTCCAGAAACAACTTTCTGCACTGTCTTGCCTGTCTTTGGGTCTCCGATATTTACTTTAAATTCCATTTTTTACCCTCCGAGCAATCACTCATAAAGGTGTGCTCAGTCAAGACGATGGAAAAGCAGGGTGTTTTTAAATGTTTCTGAGAATCATTGCAAGAATTCACTTTTTCCCGTACCAAAGCTTCTTCAGTTTCTCCTTGCTCAGCAATGCATAATCCTTGTCTGGTGAGAATACTTCTATGGTTATGGTGCTGTCATAGTGTTTTTTCAGCACAGGAATCAAGTTCTTCCAGTCAATTGAGCCCGTGCCCATAGGTAGGTGAAGGTCTGTCTCGCCATAGTTATCATGCAGGTGTATGTGCGTGATTCTCTTGTTGAATCTCTTTATGAAGTCTTCTGGCTTCTTGCCGAACAGGTTCATATGCCCTATATCAATATGTAAGTATAGTCCTGGCACTTTCTTCATCACTTCAGTCACGCTTTCCATGCTGTCCTTTGCAGTGTCTGTTGGCTCATACATCAGGTTGAGCTTGTATTTCTTGGCTTCCTCAACCATCTTTTCAAGTGTCTCAACCTGGAAAGTCACTCCTTCTGCTCGCGAAAATATCCTTGGAGGCCAGTTAGCATGCACAGTCACGTATTTTACATCAAGCTTTGAAAAAACCTCGAAATATCTTTTTATCTCTTGGACAGATGCTTCTCTGAGTATTCTTATGGGTGAACCGATTGGTAAGTACCATGCAGTATGGCCAACAACTCCTAGATTGTACTTGCTGAGCATGTTCCTGACTTTTTCAACATCAATCTTCTCTGGAACTGCCATGTTTTCCTCTAGGAAAAGGTCGACAAAATCAAAGCCGTTCTTGCCGATCCACTCAATCTCTTCCAGTATGTTGTTTCTCGGATGGTTGGGAAATCCTATTTTCATGCTTCACAAGAACTTGCTCTTTTTTATAAATCTATTGCTCTTTCTGAGGGGGCAAACCCAACTTTTATAAAGCCGGCGTCAGTACGCAAAGCCATGAGTTTTCAGGATATTAAAAGGATAGAGAAAGCCCAGACTTACCTAGACATCGCTATAAGAAAAGGTATAAAGAGCAAGAGCGGTAGCCATCAAAGGCCTGACATGAAGAAAGCAAAGCAATTGAACATGCAGATTATGGGCATCATCAACGATGTCCTCTCTTCTAAGCTTGACGAGATTGTCAAGGACTTTCCTGCCTTGGATAATTTTTCAGAATTCTATGCAGAGCTGCTCAAAGTGACTCTTGACAGGGATGCTTTGAAGAAGGCCTTGGGGAGTGTCAGCTGGGCTAAGAAGAAGATAAATGAGCTTGCCAGAGAGCACAAGAGCAAGACAGGATTGGCTGTCAGTTTTGAAAGGCTTGACAAGATTAGAAAAGCCTTCCTCGGTAGGATAAGCTCAGTCATGGGCCAGATTGACAAATACCTTACGCTGTTAGAAGAGGCAAGGATGGTGTTCTATGATTATCCTATGCTCAAGAATGACCTGTTCACCGTGTGCATAGCGGGTTTCCCCAATATCGGCAAGACAACCCTCTTGAGCAAACTTACAACAAGCAAGCCCGACATCCAAGCCTATGCTTTCACCACAACAAGACTTAACCTTGGCTATGCTGAGATGCACGGGCAAAAAGTGCAGTTCATAGACGTACCAGGCACGCTTGCAAGACCTGATAAGATGAATAACATCGAGAAGCAGGCTTACCTGGCGATAAAATACGTCGCAGACCTCGTCATCTATATCTTTGACCTTACTGAGCCTTATCCTTTGGAAGACCAGAAGAAGCTATTGGAGAATCTAAAGGAATTCAGGAAGCCAATCATATTCTATCTGTCAAAGACTGACATCCTGGAAAAGGATGATGTAGAAGAATTCTGCAAAGAAGTGAAAGCTATCACTCGCATTAATGAGTTGAAAGATGAAATAACAAAAAGAATTGAATGAAAAGATAATCATTAATCTTGCTTAATCGTTCTTATTGATCATTATCCTGCACTTGCAGGGAACCTTGCTTATGATCCTATTCGCAGCTTCTTTTGCAACAGCCAGGTTGTTCTTGTCGACGTGGATCTCGAACAAGGTCTGTCCTTTTCTGACTTGGGCTGCTAATCCAATGGGCTTTCCATAGGAATGCGCCATTCCTGTGCTCATACGGTCTGCTCCTGCTCCGCTAGCCAAGGGATTCTCTCTCAATATGTGATGAGGGAACAATCTTAGCTTGAGCCTGAAGCCTACTTTGCCTGTCTTCTTCTCAAGCAACCTGTTGCTTGACTTCCTGGCAGCTTCAAGAGCATTGTGTCTTATCTGTAGGTCAGATTCAGAATTCACATCAATCCTGTAATCGAACTTCCTCTGCAGCTCGCCCATGTCATATCTGACAATGAGATTCTGAGGGCTCGCCCTCACGAAGTTCTTCTTCCTGTACTTGGATCTTCGAGTATAAGGCCTCTCAATTTTCCTATAGGCGACTGCTTTTCTTAATTTAGCCATGCTCTTCCTGGAGAAATAAGAGGTTTATAAAGGTTTCTACAATTTAGTTTTTGTAGAAACTCCAAAACGAAGTTTTGAAGGTTTTGCATTTTTAAAAAAGAAAAAAGCGCCACGGCTCGGATTTGAACCGAGAATTCCTTACGGAACCAGCTTTCCAGATGATAACACTCAAGGCTGGCGCACTACCGAATTATGCGACCGTGGCATGCTTGTTTGCCTAAGGTTGAATACTCAAAATTCCGTGAATTTTGTTGTATGCGACCGTGGCAGTAGAACATGAGCATGTTTTAATTGTTTTTAAATGTTTATCTTTTGGAGTTCAGAAAGCAATGCCGAGGAAATGGGCGACTAGCACAATGGTGAAGCCTATGATGCCTCCGATGGCTGTTAGGAGCACAGTCCAGAAGTTGATGGGAATAGCTTGACTGAACAGGAGGTTGAATCCCATGAGGGCAAACAAGCCTATCAGGCTGTTCAGAACCAGTATGACCAACCTCTTCACAAGGCTAAAGAAGATAAGGGTCAGTGTGATTACAATTAGCAAAGCAAGTATTATCCAAAACATTCGCTCAACCACTTTCTAGCTTAAAAAATAAAAAAATCGTAAAAAAATAAAAAAGTTTTTTGGTTTGAGAATTAACCAAGGATCCTGCACACAGTTATGCCGCAAACAGGGCATTTGCCTTTGAGCATCATTCTGCCCCTCTTATTCTTTACTTCCTTGCCGTCCTTGACTTCTACTTTCTTCTTGCACTTCACACAATATGCTTCCATTAAAATCACCTCAAAAAATGATTGATTAAGCCGTATTCAGCGTGTTTAGTATTTAAACTTTGCCTTTTTTCTTCATAAAATCTTAGAAAAGTATAAAAAACCCATGCCTTTCTTGCTCTTGATAAGCATTAAGGAAGGTGAGTAACATGGTTTCTCATGATGAATTAGGGCCGGAGAAGATTCTTGAAGTATTTGACTCAAAGACAGGCATGCATGGTTTCGTGGTCATTGACAACACAGCATTAGGACCAAGTAAGGGCGGCATTAGGATGACTCCCAGCGTCAGCATTGATGAGGTGGCTAAGCTTGCCAGGGCTATGACTTATAAGTGCAGCCTGGCAGGGCTTCCTTTTGGAGGAGGTAAGTCAGGAATTGTGGCTGACCCTAGGAAGATGACTCCTGAGCAAAAAGATGCTGTCATAGCAGCTTTCTCAAGGGCATTGAAAGTGGTCTGCCCTAAGCTCTATGTCTCTGCGCCTGACATCAACACAGCAGAGCATGAGATGAAAGTGTTCGCTGAGGCTAATGGCTCGATGAAGAGCTGCACTGGCAAGCCAGCAGAATTAGGCGGCATCCCTCATGAGTTGGGAAGCACTGGATTTGGAGTGCACCACGCAACTTGCGTTGCTGTCAAGCACCTCGGGCTTGACCTCAAGAATCTTACTTTTGCTGTTGAGGGCTTTGGCAATGTTGGTTGGTTCGCTGCCAAGTTCCTGACAGAGAAGGGAGCTAAGCTCGTTGGTGTTAGTGATAGCAAGGGAGTGTTGTACAAGCCTGATGGCATTGATTTCAATAAATTGGCAGAGGTCAAGAAGCAGCAGGGCACAGTGACTGCCTATGGTGAAGGCCAGGTGCTGAGCGGAGATGCCATTGTTGGCTTGGATGTTGACATCCTTGTCACAGCAGCCATCCCTGACTTGATAACAGATGCTAATAAGGACAGCATCAAAGCCAAGATTGTAGTTGAGGGATCAAATATTCCGACTACTGCCGAGATTGAGCAATACCTGCATGACCGGGGCATCCTGGTGGTGCCGGACTTTGTGGCTAATGCTGGTGGAGTCATAAGCAGCTATGTGGAGTACAAGGGCGGTAATGCAGAGGAGATGTTCAAGATGGTGGAGGAGAAGGTTGTCAAGAACACTGCAAAGGTGCTCAGGGTTGCTAAGAAGCAAGGAATCAAGCCAAGGGACGCTGCCATCCATGTTGCTCTTGAGAGGATTCAGAAGAAGATGGCTAAGAAAACAGCAAGTAAACTTGCTGGTTCAAAAAGCAAGAACTTTTTGAAAGCTGGCAAAGGAGCTTCAGAGGCAGAAGAAGAGGCTAGCACTGAAGCTGCTACTGAAGAAGCTACAGATGAGGCAAAATGAAAGCGCTCTTGTTTGGCCCTGCTGGTGTTCCTCTGAGCGCTCCTTCAAGGAGCACTTTGGATGGTGTGCCTCAGGTCAGGAAGCTGGGTCTTGGATGCATGGAGCTTGAGTTTGTGCGCGGCGTCAAGATGAGTCCTGAGATGGCTAAGCAGGTCAAGGCTCTGGCTGAGAAGCATGATGTTGTACTAACTGCCCATGGGCCTTATTATATCAATCTTAACTCGCAGGACAGTGCCATAACTAATGCGAGTGTCAAGAGGATTCTTGATACTGCTAGGATTGCTCATATTTGTGGCGGTTACAGCATCACTTTCCATGCTGCTTATTACATGGCTCTTTCTAAGGAGAAGGTTTATGATATTATCAAGAGCCACTTGGCAAGCATTACACGAACTTTGCAGAGCGAGGGCATTAAGCTCTGGGTGAGGCCTGAGACCACTGGCAAAGGCACTCAGTTCGGAGAAATAGATGAGATTATCAAGCTGAGCCAGGAATTAGATCAGATCCTGCCATGTATCGATTTTGCCCATTTGCACGCTAGAAGCAATGGAAAAGTCAATTCCTATCCTGAGTTCTGTTCTGTGCTTGAAAAGCTTGAAAAAGGCCTTGGCAGGCAAGCCTTGGACAACATGCACATCCATATGTCAGGTATAGAATATACTGAGAAAGGCGAAAGGAATCACCTGGTCCTCAAAGAGTCTGACATGAACTACAAGGAGCTGATGAAGGCCTTGAAGGATTTCAAGTGCAAGGGATGCATCATCAATGAGAGCCCTAACCTGGAAGAAGATGCTCTTCTAATGAAAAAAGAATATGAAAAAAGCAAATAAATTTAGCTAACCTGACTTATGTCATTGATATGTCCTATATTGAAATCTTCAGTTATCTCTTGTTGCCGCAGTAGAAAATCTTGCCTATGGAGACGTCTGCTGGAGCCACGCCGTTCCTGTCTATTGGCTTGTCGATTTTCCTTTCAGGAGCGCTTTGTGGCGTCGGATGGCTTGTCATTTGCGGCCTAGGTTTTGCCTTGTCTCCGCAATAGAAGATGTTATCGATTTGAACATCGGCTGGAGCAACCCCGTTCCTGTCGATGGGTTTATCCAGCCGGCTTTGTACCTCTTTTTCCGCTGAGGATTCTTCGACGTGTCTTGATTCTCTTGATTCCCTTCGGATTGGTTGGGGCTCTTCCCTGAATGAGTCGTGGATGTTATCTTTTAGAGCATTTAGTTTCTTGTCAAACACAGCTTGGTTCATCTCTATGAGGCTGATGGTCTTGATGAGTTCATTGAGTTTGTCAGTCACTTTTACGAGCTGCTCAGCCACCACATTGATCTTTTGGGCCGTATTGTCTTTGGACACCCAAAGCCTTTGGACTTTGTTCACCAGCTCATCATATTGCGCTTTGGTCAGCTGCACCAATTCAATCTCTGAATTGATTTCATCTGTGTTCGCGCCGTAGATGGCGCCTGCCTGTGATATCGCCTCCTGAGAGCTCTGGGCAAACCCGTATTTTCTCAGTTCTTTAGAAAGATTATTCATCTTGATAGTTTGCTCTACACTATCCATGCTGTATTACACCTCGTTGCAAGCTAAAATATTAATAATAACGCTATTGGTATTATGAAAGCTATACTGGTAGTGCTAGTATATAAATATTTCGTTTTTATTTTTCTCGAGAATGATACAACAATATCTCGACGATAATCCAAACAGAAACTCATGAAACATAAGCTTTTTAAACATCAGGCAAATCCAGAAAGAAGAACATGCAAGGAATAATAAGCAATTTCAGGAGAGGAAAAAGGAAAGTCAGCGACAATCAGATGATTGTCATCGTCGACGGGATAAAGAAGAAAGAAGATGCAAAAAAGCTCGTCGGCAAGAAAGTGGTCTATAACACGGGAAAGAAGGAGATGCTCGGCAAGATTAGCTTTCCACACGGCAACCAAGGAGCTGTGAGAGTGATTTTCTCGACGGGAATGCCAGGACAGGCTGTCGGCAAGAAAGTCAAGATTGAATAAGCAAAAATATTAATAAAGCCCAGTTCTAAAGAATAATTGGCATGAGCAAAAAGAAATCCGGATATTCTCTTGAGACTGTGGATAAAGTATATTCCTACTGGGGCAAGTCTGTCATCTCGTACAAGCTAGGAGTGTCGTTCTTTGGCTATGACTCTTTCTTGAGAAGAAAAGCAGTTGAGGAGCTGCATCTCAAGAAAGGCAATACCATATTGGATTTAGCCTGTGGTCCAGGCATTATGTTCAAGAGATTGGAAAAAGAAATTGGAGCAGAAGGAAAGCTGATTGCAGTCGACTATGTTGCTGAGATGATAAAGCAGTGCCAGAAGCTTGTCAAGAAGAAGAAATGGCAGAATGTCAAGCTGATACAGCAAGACGCAGCTGAGCTGAAGCTCAAGAAGAATTCCATTGACGCAGTAATCTCTGTGGTCGGAGTGAGCGCTATCCCAGAACACAAGAAAGCCCTGAGAAACTGTCATTCAGCACTGAAAAAAGGAGGCCGGCTAGTAATTCTCGACGGAAAAGATTTCAATCAGCGATACAGGCTGCTTACACCGCTGCTGAGGCTATTGCGATGGTCCAAGAGCTATGAAAGGAAAGAGCTGATAAAAGACATAAAAGACGTGTTCGGCAACATCTCTGTGCATGAATACCTGTTAGGAAGCACTTTCATAGCAGTGGCTGTCAAACAACAGAATCCCGCTCGTGAAGCACGCGCTTAACTGGAAAATAGAAATATTTATATACCTTGCAGAACAAAGTTGAGAATAAGAATAGTCGAGGTGATTTTTGATGAACAAGAAAGGTTACTTACACCACCCAGTTGTTGCTATTATAGTAGGATTCATAATTGGCCTGCTGGTAATGTGGATGATATGCAAAGGAATCATACCCATGGGCAGCGTAAAAATCTGCTGAACAGGAAACTAATTCTTTTTTTATTTTTCTGATAAGAGCTTAAATAATAGAATATAAAAATATTTTTAATTTTATCTTGCGTGAATCTCCTCGTAGCGGCTGAGAGCGTAGATGTCTTCCATATGCTTGACAACTATATCAAAGAATTCCTTCATCATCTTCTTCAACTCATCCAGCTGTGCAGTCGGGAACTTGTTCTCCTCAAGCTTCTTTATTTTGGCAGGCAGCTTCTCCTTGATGAAAGTTAAGAGCTCAACGTAAATGAAGGTTATCTTGGTGATGATGTCATAGATGTAATCAGCTTCTGCCTTCATCTCGCCGAACACTTTCTTCTCAACCTTGAAGACTTTCTCTAATTCCTTCTCAGCTTCCATGAGCTTGTTCTGCTTAATCAAGGCATTTACTTTGTTGAGATTGTCAAAGAGCTTTTTGATTGCAGAATTCTCATGCCTAACATATCTCTTCTCAAACCTGGCCTCTCGTGTGATAGTCCACTCCAAGCCCTTCTCTGACCTGAGAGCAGAGAAAGCATCCCTGGCCTTGATATAAGCATCCTGGTCTCCTTTCATCGCATTGAGAATCCTCCTGATCTGGCGGAATGCCATTCAGACATTCACTCGTCGGCGTCCGAATATGTAACCGAGCATGCTCACGCTGCCCAACAAAATCACATTGGATGGAACAAAGAGTGACGATTCGACC